>JBBQHY010000015.1:0-16238 GCA_038324415.1 Pseudanabaenales cyanobacterium
ATGGAGCTACGAAGACTGAAACTAGCAAATAAACCCATGCTAGCAGTTCTGAATAGTACCGTAGGACAAATAGCCACCGAATTCAAGAGGTTATATCCTTCAGCTAAGTTACTGATTGCCAATAAAGCATCCTTTGAAAAAAAAGGAACGAGCTTATTCGGCGATCGCGATAGATATGGAGTCGAGATTCAAAAGAGTTTAGATATTTTCGTTATCAAGTTCTGTTTTGAGCGATCGGAAGCTTTACAGATTCAGTTTTTGCTGCAAAGGGAGTTGAGCAATTATGACAAATCGCTAAATGGAAATAGAGCCAGTACAACATTACCTTTTTGCAAGATTATCACACAGGCTCTCCATCTTCGAGTGTGTAAA
The DNA here is from genome assembly GCA_038324415.1 of Pseudanabaenales cyanobacterium. GTDB lineage: Bacteria > Cyanobacteriota > Cyanobacteriia > Pseudanabaenales > Pseudanabaenaceae > PCC-7502. The sequence goes on from JBBQHY010000015.1 coordinate 373, forward strand.
GATCTGGCTCATCATAGAGAAAATCAAAGGAGCCGCCGACCGTTGCTAAATTGATCCTACTCCCCAGGGAAAGCGATCGCCCCCTTGACCCCATTAAATTAATTTTATGAATCTACACTCTTGTGAGAATATTCGCTCGATTGTTGAATCAATTTTGCCACCAGTCCAGTCCATCCAGTTTGATGACTAGCCCCGATTCCGCTCCCATTATCGCCATGAAAATACTCATGAAATAAAATTAAATCTTGCCAATTTGGATCGGTTTGGAATTTGGATTGTCCCTGATTAGAATCCTGATTAGAGTAAAGAGGGCGATCGCCTTCTGAATTTTTGATAAAGATATCGATTAAGCGGCGTGACAATTCTACCGATATATCCCATAAAGTCATCATCTTTCCCGAACCCGTGGGATAATCAATTTTGAAATCATCGCCATAGTAGTAATGGAATTTTTGGAGGGATTCGATAATCAAAAAATTCACAGGCATCCAAATCGGACCGCGCCAGTTGGAGTTGCCACCAAACAATCCGCTCGTAGATTCGGCAGGTTCGTAATCAACCCGATATTCACTGCCATTGGCTTGCCAAATATAGGGATGGGAACTATGAAACTTAGAAAGCGCTCGAATGCCGTATTCTCCTAAAAATTCGCTTTCATCTAACATTTTAGTTAAGATCCGTTCGAGTTTAGAGCGATCGCAAATTGCTAATAATCTTCGAGCCTTCATGCCATCTGGTTCCAGACAAGCCACATTTTTTGTCAATTCGGGATGATTTTTAACGAACCAATTCATTCTGTTTTTGAATTCGGGCAGACGATCGAGCAATTCCGAATTGAGGACTTGGGTGGCAAAGAGGGGAATCAATCCCACTAGCGATCGCACTTTTAACTTTACTTTTTCACCATTGGGAAGATGAAGCACATCATAGAAAAAGCCATCGTAGTCATCCCATAATTCCGTGTGATTACCGCCCATTTTATTCATGGCATCGGTGATGTAAAGAAAATGCTCGAAAAACTTGGTGGCAATGTCTTCATACACATCATTCTCTTTTGCTAATTCTAAAGCGATCGTCAATAAATTTAAGCAATACATGCCCATCCAACTGGTGCCATCAGCTTGCTCCATATATCCCCCTGTAGGCAATTCCGCACTGCGATCGAATACGCCAATGTTATCCAATCCTAAAAAGCCACCTTCAAATACATTCTTTCCGTTACGATCTTTACGATTCACCCACCAAGTGAAATTCATTAATAATTTTTGAAATACGCGCTCTAGAAATTTGCGATCGCCTTTACCATAGAGTTTTTGTTCGATCTTATAGACACGATAGGTTGCCCAAGCATGAACGGGAGGGTTGACATCCCCAAATGCCCATTCGTAAGCAGGAATCTGTCCGTTAGGATGCATGAACCATTCACGGGTAATCACATCAAGCTGACTCTTGGCAAAATCAGGATCGATCGTGGCGAGCGGAATGGCATGAAAAGCCAAGTCCCAAGCTGCAAACCAAGGGTACTCCCACTTATCGGGCATAGACAGAATATCTTCTGATTCCAAATGAAACCATTGAGAGTTTCGACCATTTTGGCGATCGCTGGGTGGAGGTATTTGCGCCGGATCGCCATTTAGCCAAGATTTAACCGCATAGTTGTAATACTGTTTGCTCCATAACATCCCTGCAAATGCTTGTCTCTGCACGTTTCGCAAATCCGAACTCATGGGAAAGGGAGAAATCTGCTGATAGAATTCGTTTGCTTCAGATAAGCGTTGATTGAAGATTTCGGTTTGGGGCAGTTGGTTAGGGCGGCGGTACGCATCCTGAAAGGAATCGCTCAGACGTAATTGGATTATCTCAGTTTTACCAGAAGCGATCGTCAATGGATAATAGGCAGAAGCTTTAGTGCCTTTTAGGGCAGGATTTACAGCCGTCTTTTTGCCATTGACAATATAATCATTAATTCCATCCTTGAGATACTCAGAACCATTGGCAGTTCCAAATATTTTCTTAAAATTCGTCTCGTTATCTGTGAATAGCAACTCGTGACTATTAGGGCAGGTCAACCACATCTTCCCAAGTTCGAGACTCTCTACTGCAATTCGATCGGGAGAATCGCTATATAATTGAGGTTTTTGTGCGCCTTGATGCCATGACCAGGTATTGCGAAACCAGAGAGTTGGCAGTAAATGAATCGTTGCAGCTTCAGAACCATAATTGGTAACGCTGATGCGGATCGAAATATCTTGAGGAGAAGTTTTGGCATATTCGATCGCCACATCGAAATAGCGATCGCCGTCAAAAATACCCGTATCCAATAATTCAAATTCTGGTTCGGTTTTACTTCTTTTTTTATTTTCAGCTACAAGGCGATCGTAGGGGAAAGCTGCCTGTGGATACTTGTAGAGATACTTCATGTAGGAATGAGTGGGAGTATTATCTAGATAGAAGTAATACTCTTTAACATCCTCGCCGTGATTGCCTTCGCTCCCAGTTAAACCGAATAATCTCTCTTTTAGAATTGGATCGTTACCATTCCACATAGCGATCGCAAAGCAGAGAATCTGGCGATCGTCAGAAATTCCAGCAATGCCATCTTCTCCCCAGCGATAGGAACGCGATCGGGCTTGATCGTGGGAAAAATAATCCCAAGCTGTTCCATTCGGGCTATAGTCTTCTCGTACTGTTCCCCATTGCCGTTCGCTGAGATAGGAACCCCATTTTTTCCAAGCTATTCCATCTCGTGTTTCCGCCAACCTTTTCTCTTCGGGGTTCATCATTTTTATCTTTGTTTTTGGGAGAATTATAGGGCGGTGTCTTAAAGATTAAGTTTAATGATGGGTGCTAAAAGCATATAGCTGAATACTCACCGCCTTAATGTAAGGATCGTTACTGAGGAATGAATCAGGTAACCGCTTTGTACTTACTGCTGCCTGAACTACTTGGGCTGCCGTGATTTTTCCACTGCGAAATGCTTCGGCTAGACCAGAATATTCGGGAATGCCTTGGCTTTCAAAATAGCCGTGATAGGCTAAATAAGCGAGATTAAAAGGGGTTAACTTTAACTTCATCGTTACTTCCATTGTTGGAAATGTAACTTGAGCTTTGGCTGCAGGAACCATCGCAGTTGTAGAGAGAATTAAAGCTGGAACAAAGGCTAAAAGTAATTTTTTCATGATTTATTCATTTAGAGTTCATTATTCTCATATATTTAACTGATGTAATTTTTAGAGGTTGATAGTAACTAACCTATCCACACTCAGATGAAGATTCCTCGGTATTGATAAAATGATTATCAATTCCCCCCTTCTAAATAACAGGTTTAATAAGTTAGCGAAAGGTTATTTAGCTGATTAGAAACTCCTTTAATGTATGCTTCATTGTTCAGAAATGAGTCTGGTAGTCTCTTCTCAGCAACGGCGGCTTTCACAACCTGAGTCCCAGTAATCTTTCCATTACGAAAATCTTGCATTAAAGCATTATTAGAAGGAATACCTTGATTCTCAAAATAACCTTGTAAGGCGAGATATGCCAGATTAAATGGAGTTAAAGTTAGCTTCATCGTTACTTCCATTGTCGGAAATGCAACTTGAGCTTTGGCTGAAGGAACCATCACAGTTGCAGAGAGAAGGAGCGCAGGTATAAAGGCTAAAAGTAATTTTTTCATGTTTTTTTGATTGAGAGTTAGTATAAGCTGAATTTGAGCTCCTCTAAGTATTAGCTTTCAGACTGAAACTCTGCTGAAGTAAAAATGAAAACTTGATAAATTTATAATGAAGTAATCATAAATTATCATGAAGATTATTTCATCCTTTCGATCAGGCGATCGCCTACCCTTAGAGCATTGGCAATAATTGTCAAACTGGGATTTATGGCGGTACTAGACGGGAAAAAGGAGCCATCCACCACATAGAGATTATCCAGATCGTGGGTGCGGCAATTGACATCTAAAACTGAATCTGTAGGGTCTGAACCAAACCGACAGGTACCATTCTGATGAGCTACAGCCGCGATCGCTAATTTTTTGCGAAAGTAAAGCGAACAGGGTAAAAAAGAATCTCCACAGTTAATCGATTTGAGCACCTTTGTCCAACGATCCATCAGGCGATCGAATGCCTCGGTATTATTTTCGGTGTAGTTGATATGAACGCTACCATTTTTGTAGGTAACGCGATTATTAGGATCGGGTAAATCTTCAGAGGTGATAAACCAATCTACCGAATGTTGAGCAATCTGATCCAATGCCATCCCCGGAGCAAAATTGGGGGCATCAAGGGCAATCATATCTTTGTTCACTTTGCCCAATAATTGAATCAGTCCCATGGGATAGTTAAAACCCTCTTCTCCCCAGTAATAATCCAGTACAGCTAGAGTTTTTTGGAACTCACTATGGTTGGGTTTAGGCGTAAGTCCGACGATCGCCCCGTTTTGATGTTTCATGAAGTTGCGACCGACTCGATCGGAACTATTAGCTAAACCATTGGGATGTCCATCGTTAGCCGATCGCAGGAGTAACACCGCCGAATTAATCGCTCCGCAGGCAACCACTACAATATCGCTAGAGAAACTAATAATTCGATCGTCTAATTTCACTTCCACGCTAGTGACTTCTCTTCCAGAAGGGCTAGTATGCAAACGCAATACCTCTGCCTCCGTGAGCAATGTCACATTATCCATAGCGATCGCTGGACGAATACAATTTATATCGGCATCCCCCTTACCATTGACTAAGCAGGGAAATCCATCACAGGTGTTACAACGAATACAAGTTCCCAAACGGCGATTCACTTCATTTAGCTTAATAGCGAGAGGAAGATTGATCGGGTGTAATCCCTGCTTCTGTAAATCGTCATGAATCTCTTGAATGCGCGGCTCATGGGATACGGGCGGATGGGGATAGGGCGAATTTGTTGGAGGCTCAGTGGGGTCTTGTCCTCGCTCACCGTGAACATCATAAAGCTTCTCTGCCTCAGTATAGTAGGGTTCAAAATCTTTGTACTTAAGCATCCAAGCGGGAGAAATACCACCAATATGTTCCACTCGCTCAAAATCCCGTTCTCGAAATCGCATGAGAGCCCCGCCGTAAACTTTGGTATTACCACCGACCCAATAACCTGTACCCGGATAAACTTTATCGCCATTACTATCATCAACCCAAACTTCGGAAGTGTGATAGCGATCTTTCTTATAGACTTCTACCGTATCCCAATTGGCTTTTTCTTGAGGTAAAAACTTACCTCTTTCTAAAATCAAAATCTTTTTGCCAGTACTGGCTAGGCGATAGGCGAGAGTTCCACCACCTGCACCTGTACCGATAATAATTACATCGTAATGTTCTGTAGATTTATTGCTCATGGGAATTTATAGTAGTTTGATATGTAAACTTTTGATGAACTTCAGATTGACATGAATATTTCATTTCAGAAAATAACTCCTGATGACCAACAATTAATCGAATTGATTGCTGACTGGTATTTACAAGAGTGGAATATCGCCAAAGTCCAGACGATTCAGAAGCTGGCAAGTTTTCCGACCGATAGTATTCCGTTGCAAATTCTGATGACAATTGATGATTTGGCGATCGCAACTGGTGGAATTTATCACTATGTTGGACTACTTGACATAGAATCACGATTTAGAATTTATCGTCCTTGGCTGGCATTGGTTTATACAATACCCGCATATAGAAATCTTGGCTATGGCGCATTGCTCTGCCTAAAAATTCAAGATGTAGCCAAAGACTTGGGACTAAAAGAGATTTTTCTATTCACTCATACGGCTGAGAATCTATACAAACGACTTGATTGGCAAGAATTAGAAAGGCTGACTCTAAATGATAGAGAGATTATTGTTATGAAAAAGAAGTTGGAATCCAAATAAATTAAATCTCCCTTGAAGTAAGCCAGTTAAGTGAGTAAAACTTTACAAGCAGCGATCGCCGAATTCAGAAAAGTCTTAATTTGTTCGATATTAGATGTTGGACTGGTAGTTGAGCTGGCAAATTGAGAAGCTGTAAGCACGGCTCCGACCCAATGAGACGTATGCCAAGTTCCATTCCCATCTAAGATCGGTAAGTTGTCTCGGTTTTCAGGATAGGGATAGGGAGTGACATACCAATAGGGTTCCTCATAGCTGGCATCGCCCGGTGATAAGCCCACACCTATCGTTAGAGTATCTCTATCTTCTTGGTTGGGAAGAGTAATGAGAGTAGCAATATCAAAATGATGAGGCCAAATCCGCACGGGAGAAGCTAAAGGTTCAGATTGAGTTAAGGAGTGGAGAACTTGATTGGCACTGGCATAATAATCCACCAGATTTGAGGTAGAAAATTGACGGCTAAAAGTACCTATATGGGCGAGATCGCTACTGGGAAAATCATCAACTGGATAGGAGATGGGAGTAATTATTTCTGTTCCTCCCAATCCTTTTATTACGGTTCTCAGCCAATCGAATGCTTCGGATAATGTGCGATCGCTTAAAGCAAAAATTGAAATAACCCGATCGCGATCGCCCACAATCTCTAAACTTAAAGTTATGGGATCGAGTGCAATCCGACAATATTGAATGGAAGGAATCGATTGAGTGATAAATCCCAGATTATCATCCCAATATAAAGCCATAGGGCTAAAATCTGTTTCTGCTTTAACCAAAGCCAAAGAAGCAGCAGCTAAAGGCTGAATGGCATAGTGAAGTTCGATTCTAGTCTTTGCCAGTTGAGTGCGATCGAGCATAATTTTCTCCTACTGTTCTTGATAGTTCCAAAGCAATCCACCATCCACTACAATCGTGGAACCAGTAATGTAGCGAGCATCCTCAGAGGCTAAAAATGCCACCACCGCAGCTATATCCTCTGGCTGTCCGAGACGATGCAAGGGAATATTGTTCAATAATGCATTCAATTTTTGCCGATCGTTAAGCAAGTTAGTATTAATTGGAGTTTCGATCGCCCCTGGAGCGACATTATTAATGGTGATTCCCATGGCACCAAGTTCAACTGAAAGATTTCGCATCATCATCTTCAAAGCTCCTTTACTGGCACAGTAAGAGGTAAAGTGGGGAAAAGGTAAATCTTCATGGACAGAACTAATATTGATAATCCGCCCATTTCTTTTCTGCTCTTGAATGTGATGTTGAATAAATGACTGGGTAGCGAAGAAAACTCCCTTAAAGTTAATATTCATCACTGCATCAAAATCTTTTTCGGTTACATCCCAAAAGTCAGCGTGCTTTTCAATTCCGGCATTATTAACCAAAATATCCAGAGTGCCAAAATGTTTAATGCTTTCATCGATCAGTCGGCGTACATCTTCTACCATGCCCAAGTCTGCACCGATACTATAACCGCGATCGTTGTCACAGAATCCTTCAGCTATAGTACATCGACCGCCAACAGCTTTAATCGCATTTAATGTTTCTTCTGCTCCTTGTGGATTAGAACGATAGTTGACAACAACTTTTGCGCCTTCTTTTGCTAACCTAATCGCAATCCCCTGACCAATTCCACTGCTACTTCCAGTTACGAGAGCGACTTTTCCATCTAGTTTCATTATCTTCTCTAGTTCTTTGCTTGATTGAGTTGTAGTTATTGCATTCTATTCTGGGCTGAAATCGCAGATTGAAAGTTAGGAAAAATTAAACAATTAATGGAAATTTACTGATAATTTGAGAGTTATTTATTAGGCGATCGCTCAGTAAATTCTCAGTTTTAAATGTCGTTAATATATAAACTCAGTCCAAAGTCGAGCCTATTGAGGTTGAAAGTTCATGCTTTTAGAATCAAACTTGACTCTCTGAAGTCCAAAGTCGAGCCTATTGAGGTTAAAAGTTCATGCTTTTAGAACCAAACTTGACTCTCTGAAGTCCAAAGTCGAACCTATTGAGGTTGAAAGTTCATGTTTTTAGAATCAAACTTGACTCTCTGAAGTCCAAAGTCGAACCTATTGAGGTTGAAAGTTCATGTTTTTAGAATCAAACTTGACTCTCTGAAGCTCAAAGATTGCATTTTTGACAGCAAATTGGACTTAGACAAGGAGTAGAACTATTCGGACAAAGTTTGCCACAGATTTCAGCGCGGGATTTCTTTATACGCAAATATAACTCTGCTGCCAATAACATTCCTAACGGTGGCGCCACACAATAAATCCAAAAGCCATGCCACACTCGAGCAGAAACGGCTGAACCTAAAGAACGAGCGGGATTAATACTCATACCTGAAATCGGTGCCTCGATGGTGATATAGATTGCCACTAAAATGCCGCTAAATATTCCCGTGAATTGCGATAAATTAGGACGATTTGATACCTGTAACACTAAGGTCATTAAGCCAAACGATAGTAGAAATTCGGCGATAAAAGCTCCCAGTTCTCCTGCCATTCCTGGAACTGTAACGATATAATTTACCGCAGGATTGGCGATCGCCGATTTCCCAATCAAAAGTCCCGACAGCCAAATCCCTAAAGCTGCTCCCAAGCATTGAGCCAAGATATAAAAACCAGCATCCACAGTGCCAATTTTTTTTAGTCGCCAGAAAGTCAAAGTCACGGCAGGATTGATATGCGCTCCCGATCGCTTGCCTAAAGGAGAATAAATAATGGCGATCGCTGTCAATCCCATTGCCACACCAATTAAAAACCTTCTGAATAACGGATCGGCGGCTATTGCTTGATGGATAGGCGATGATGGAAGCTCAAACAGGGTAGTTGCCAAAGTCGCCATCACCATGAATATCCCAAGACATAGAGCTTCGATCGCATATTCAATAAAATTCATTTATATCCCAAATTAATCTGTTTGGTTTTAGTTCGTAAATAGAGGCAATCCTAACTTCTAAATCTCAGTACCGCGAGTTGGATAATTATTTTTGAGAATGTAGTCGATCCCGTTAATTAATTCATCAAAGTGTGGGCGGGCAAATGGCGTAGTACCGATAATGGACAGAGTAAGCGTGCGATCGGGTTTAATCAAAAATATTCCTGGTTCGTTGAAAAAAGCTGGCTCATTCTCAAAAGCGCCCTTTGAAATATATAGCCCCCACCGCCGCATATCTTCAATACTCAGCCCATAGCCAACATTCAGCTTCTGTAAATTCCAGTCTTGGTATGACTTTTGGGCCTTTTCCAAGTTGTCACCGCTAATAGCAATTGTTTCAATTCCTAAATTCAAAAATGCTTCTAACTTTCGATCTAGATCGATCAGTTGTGCTTTACAAAAAGGACAGTGAATTCCACGATAAAAAACAATCATGGTAAAAACTGGTGGATTTCGATCGGCAAGTTTCCATTGATTTTCGCTTAGAGTCTGTAACTCAAGCATAGGAACCGGTCTGCTAGTTAAAAGCTTAATAGATGTCATTGGTATTGTAGTCATTATTTTCTCCTTTTAATAAATTAAAGAGCGATTAAGTTATTCAAATATCAAGAACTATCCTTGCTGTTTTAGGTTTAGAAATACAGATCAAAACCGAACCAGGGTCAATATCAGCTGTGGGAGTTTCCAGATATTCAACTTCGCCTTCGATCATCTGGCACATACAAGTTCCGCAAATCCCAGCACGGCAACTATTATCTGGATAAATATCATTCTCTTCTGCAAACTCTAAAATCGAACCATCATTAGGAGTCCAATTAAAAGTCTTACCCGATCGATTGAAGACGATTTCGACCGAATCACTTTCTTCCACTTGTGGAATAGGTTCTAGTTCGGATTTTTTGGGTTTAGCCTTAACAAAGGACTCAAATAAAACCTTACTATCAGCCACACCCCATTCCCTCAGTCCATCTCGGAGCGAATCCATAAATGCAGGAGAGCCACAGAGAAAATATTCGGCATCGCTAAGAGTATTGGCACCGCATAATTTCTGCATCTCTGGGGCAACTTTCTCTGCGATTAGTGCAGCATCAACATAGCCTTTATGCTGATAATGACCCGCATCCTCCGCCGTAGGCTGGCTGTAGCAGTAAATAATGTGCAGATTCGGATGACTTTGGGCGATCGCATTAACTTCATCCCGAAAAGCATGGAAACTTCCATCTCTAGCCCCATGCAAAAACCAAATATGACGATTGGGATTTAATATTGCTGCCTTTGCCATCGCAATCATGGGGGTAATTCCTACGCCATTGCTGACTAATACCACAGGTTGAGAACTCTCAAGATCGAGTACAAACTTGCCCGCAGGAGGCTTTGCCAAGATTGCCGAACCTTCACATAGGCGATCGTGCATAAAATTAGATGATATTCCTGGTGGTACATTTCGATCGGGTGGTGCGAGTTCACGCTTAACAGAAAGTCGATAGTATTCCGTTGAAGCAGTGAAGTCTGAAAGAGAGTAGGTGCGGATGATTGGCTTTGATTGCTCGGCAATATCTAGCTGGATTGTTAAAAATTGCCCGGGAGTATAGTTAGGAATCTCTCCACCATCTTCGGGTTTGAGATAAAAAGATGTAATACTATCGCTTTCTATGACTTTGCGTGCAACTACAAATTTACGCCAGTCCTTCCATTCTTTGCTATCTAGCTTGCTCTTAGAATCTTCTTTTGCCTTCTTTCTGAAAGCAAGCCCACCAATAGCACCCACCACCACGCTGGCTAAGGAAGTATGAACGATCGCTTTATGGGCAGATTCTTTTTCGGGAACTAAAAGAGCGATCGCCGCAGTAGTAGGGATTGTCACCAAAGTACCTAGAAACAATCCAGAAACAATAGTTCTAAATATAGGATTTGAGATTTGTCTGATATTTTCAATCATGAGATTTATTCTGCCAGTTTATGTGGGCAAGTTTTTTTATCAAAATCACATTTATAAACATAAGACTCCTGCCAACTTAGAGGAATCTCTAGCATATCTCTTGCTCCAGTTATTCCCTGCCCTAAAAAGAGAAGAGTAGCAAAGCAGTTGAGCAAAATATGAACTGTCCGCCAGCGATTTTTACGATCTTGGTATATATCTGGCACGATCGCTAAAGAGAAAATCATCAGCAAAGCCGCAGCCGTTCCATAGTAGTAGTGCGAAAAAAACCATTCGCTATCCCTTCTAAAAATCTCAGGCTGGAACCCTAACAAAATCAATCCCATTCCAGTTAAAGTCGCAAATATCCCTCGCCACAGTTTAGCTTTTGCCAAATAGAGAAATCCCATTGAAACCGCAGAAGCAATAAATATCAATACGACAAAGCTAAAGCGGAATGGTTCTTTAGTTAAAACCTCTTTTTCGAGCATTTTGGTAAAAATTGGATAAGCCATCCCCAAAAGTGCCACACCTACCACTGAAGCACTCAACCACCGCCCGAGCGCTAAATGTTCGGAACCCACAGTAGGCGGAATTTTGCTTTTTTCTCCACTTTTTGTTTGGAGACGGCGTTGACGAGTCAGCCAAGAACGGTTGAGTACCATGCCAATTAGTGGAAACACAAACCCGATCGCGATCGCCGGATGGATCAATGCCAGAGTATCTTTAAGTTCCATATAAATCTTTTGCTAGAGTAATTGAGGATTGCAATTTATGAATCAGTAAAATTGCTAAAACCCCCACCTAACAATATTCTTAGTATTTAAAGAATGAGGAGAGGGTAATTGGCTTAGATCGCGGCTAGTTAAAATTACTTAACTTCGGCGGGGTTAAATTTGGCAATCTTACCTTTTTTAACTGCCACTACGACATCAAAAGTCGTGCAAAGAGACAGAGTCGTATCATCTTTTTTGCTATACAGGTTTACAACCATGCCGGCACCACCAGCTTGAATCCCAATGGGAGTAAGGTCTTTAGCATAAAATTTACGAAGTAAAACAGCACTTTCGGGTTTACCTTTGACAGCAGTAATTTTGTCGATCTTTTGCTGACTGGTTTCAGCTTGAGCAATTTTGATTTCCTCTTTAATTGCTTGGGCAGAGGCTTGAAAAGAGTTTGGGTGCAAGGGCATAGCAGAAATCAAAGTACCAGCGATCGCCGTTGTAAAAAGTAGAGAAGTGAATTTCATGTTTAGATTTTAATGTAGGTGAACTGATGTAGATGAACTGAGTTAAGAAAGCCTTATCTACGATCGATCTTCGGCGATCGCCATGAAGTAAGGCTTAAATCCAATTAGCAGTTAGGTTAATTTATGCTTAAAACAAAATCAGCTAAGACTCAGCATTTTTTCATTTACGAGCGAATTACTTACCCAATTATTTACTCAAGCGCAAAACATAGCCAATCCCACGCACGGTTTGGATTAATCGGCTAGTTTGATTGACTTCCAACTTCTGGCGTAAAGTCCTTACATAGACTTCGATTACATTAGAATCACCGCCAAAATCATAACCCCAAACGTGTTCCAAAATCAGATCCCGAGTCATAACTTGGTGAGGATGGGTCATCAGATAATCTAACAGTTCAAACTCTCTTACTGTTAATTCGATCGCATATCCCAGCCGAAAAACCTCCCGCGTGAGACGGTTTAAGCTTAAATCTTCAAATTGCAATAGATTCCGATCTTCTTCTTTTGTCCGGCGAAGGTGGGAGCGAATTCTAGCCAGCAATTCCTCAATACTAAAGGGCTTAATTACATAGTCATCTGCCCCAGCATCCAAACCAGCCACGCGATCGCCAATCTCATCTTTAGCAGTAACCAAGATAATCGGTACTTTGCTACCTGTAGAACGCAATCGCCGACAGATTTCCACCCCCGAGATTCCCGGCATCATCCAATCTAAAATCACTATATCGGGAAGTGAAGTTCTCGCTTGACTCAATCCATCCAATCCATTGTGTGCCATGCTTACTTCATAGCCTTCACAACTCAATTCCATTTCAATAAATTGGGCTAGTTTAATATCATCTTCAATTAACAATATTTTGATTGGCATAGTAATAAGTCTATCTAAAAACACAACTCTAAAAATATTAAATATCAGATTTGAGCATAACCTTAAAAATACTACCTTCGCCTATTTGAGAATCAACACTTAAAATTCCTCCCATGCCTTCCACTAAGATCTTAGCGATCGCCAAACCCAACCCAACCCCGCCAGTTCCACGATTGCGCGACCGATCCACGCGAAAGAAAGGGCTAAAAATATGAGGCAGATCGGAAATAGGAATGCCACAACCGCGATCGCAGACACTGATAGTTGCATAATTTTCGGATCTTTCTAACTTAACCGTAATTTCAGCATCAGAATATCTAATGGCGTTATCAATTAATTTGATTAAAACTTGTTTGAGTTGCTCTCCATCTGCTAAAACCGAAATCTTTAGTTCTCCTTCGATGTTAATTTCTCGTTCGTTAATCTGATTATTTACTTGACTTTTAACCTGACTATTTGATTGAATGGCAGCGATCGCTTCAGATACTACATCTGCCAAGTACACTAATGTAAACGAAAAACAGAGCGAACCTGAATCTAAACGGGCTAGATCGAATGTTACTTTCATCAAATCAATTGTCTTTTCTATCTCAAATATGGCAATCTGTAGAGCTTCTCTTTGTAAACCCGTTAGGTTCCGATCGCGGCGGCGGATACTTTGCATATAGCCATAGATTAGGGTTAAGGGAGTTCGCAACTCATGGGAAAAGTTACCAATTAACTGCCTCTGTTGCCTTTGAGCTTGAGAGAGACTAATCATTAATTCACTCTTACCATATTCTTGTAGTTCTTGACTTAGCATCCGTATTGACCTTTAATATACCTTTAGAAATATGATAGCGATCGCTATTGCTGCTGGATGACTTAATTCTCAAACAGATTATATTAATAACTATTACTTATTTAAATCGGTTCAAGATGATTTACGCTTAAGTAATTAATTAGCAAAAGCTGAGTTTTAACTGAGCATATTTTCATGAATTTTTGGAACGGTCTTTATCTTTGCCTATTAAGAACAGTTAAAGGTCTTCTAAGACTTATAGAAAGGCAAATTGAAGCCTTGTTACCTGACAATCGAAATCAAAAAAGACGCCCTTGGCAAAGAAGGAACACTTTAGAAGTTTTGTCTTCCCTTAGCTATCGTACGGGAGAGTTAAAAGCATTCTTAAAACTGGTGGCAGAAAGTGTAAGTGAGCTATTGGGCTTAGATTGGGCAGTAGTAACCCTATGTCAAGAGGGAGTTGAGCGCATTTTGGCAAGTTCCATCGATATGGACTTGGGAGAAGATTTTCAAGCCGATTTACATGGCACACTGACAGAAACGGTAATCAACTCTGGTCGGTGTTTATATGTCGAAGATACATCTAAAGATAAGCAATATGGCGAACCTCCAGACGGTTATTTAGCCTATTTAGGCGCTCCCCTCCGACTGCCAACCGGTCAGATTATTGGCACAATTTGTTCCTTCCATCGTCAACCGCGTAAATTTACGGCTGAAGAAATGAGATTGATTGAAATCTTTGCCGAGCGTGCTGCTACTGCGATCGATAATTACAACCTCTATCAACAACAGCAGGAGATGAACTTAATCTTACAAAAAAGTGAAGAGCAATTGCGCCAGATCGCTGAAAACCTAGAACCTTTGCTATGGATGTATTCTCATAAGGGTGAACCAATTTATATGAGTCCGATGTTTGAGAAGATATGGGGCATTCCCTTAAATCAATGGTATGCCGATGGGAAGATATGCCTTAATGCCGTTCATCCAGGCGATCGAGAAAGGGTGGCGATCGCATTTAATGATTTGTTTACAGATAACATTAATTACGATCTGGAATATCGAATTGTTCATGGTGAAAAAGTTAAAATTATTCACGATCGGGCATTTCCAATTATCGATCTAAGTGGGAATATTTATCGTATAGCAGGGATTGCTGAAGATATTACCGAACGGCAGCAGGAACAACAAAGAACCATTAAAGCGATGGAAAGACTTTCGGAAATTGGTGAACTTGCCACTTCTATCGTTCATGAAGTCCGAAATCCCTTAACTACCGTACTAATGGGATTAACATTTTTTGAGCGAATGGAACTCCCACAAAATGCCAGAAAGCGATTGATGTTAGCTTTAGAGGAGGCAGAGAGAATTAAGCGACTTCTAAATGAAATTCTCCTTTATGCTAAACCCATTATGATTCAGACTGAGCTAATCGATCTTAATAAATTGACGCTTGATTTAATTGAAAATATTTCTAGAACGCAAATAGCAACTGGGAAGGAAATAGTTTTTTCACCTTTACCTGAACCACCGATCGTTTCAGCCGATCTGGATAAGTTGAAACAGATTTTGATTAATTTATTGCAAAATGCCTGCGAAGCAGTAATTGAGGGAGAAAAAATTTCTGTGCAACTCTCACTTCTAAATATCTCTCACCAAGTTTGTCTTCAAGTTCAAAATGGTGGTCTACCAATTCCCCCTGAGATTTTACCAAAGTTAACAAATCCGTTTTTTACAACTAAGCCTTCTGGGAATGGATTGGGTTTGGCGATCGTTAAGAAAATTGTCGAAGCTCATAATGGGAATCTAAGGATTGAGTCATCAGCGATCGCAGGTACAGTTGTTAGTGTAGAGTTACCCTTAGCTCCAGTTGTCATCTAATTCAAATTTTGACATAGGAGCTACAGCCTACTGAGGAATAGAGTAGTACGAGTTAAAATGAATGGGAGCATCCCACTTTGGCAAGGAAATCAGGCAGGGGAGCATCCCACTTTGGCGAGGTAATCAGGCAGTGAAAAAACCATTGAGATAAGCAGTACGATGGGCTAAAACTTGAGAGACATTTCCCTTTTTCCATTGAGCCCCCGAGATTTTAATTCTATGAGAGATTTGCTTAACCAAAGATTCAACTGCGCCAGAGCCAATTGAGAATCCACTGGATTTTAGAACGTCATATTCTGGGATACGACAACGATGTTTATGCAAGTACTTAATAAATTTTTCAGCTAAACCTGATAGTAAT
>JBBQHY010000016.1:0-16164 GCA_038324415.1 Pseudanabaenales cyanobacterium
AAACATGGCAGACTTAAGGGGAGTTAACTTTAATGATGCTGAGCTAGTTAAGACCGACTTGATCAAAGCTAACCTTACCAATGCCCAACTGCGGAATGCTAGTTTATACAGGGCTAACTTGAGTGGTGCCAATCTCAAAAATACTGACTTCTTTCGGGCTGACCTTACTAAAGCTAATTTATCTGGTACTGACCTTACAGGTGCTGATCTTACAGATGCAACTTTGGATGGCACAAATTTCTGTAAAGCAACTATGCCAGACGGAAAAATTTCTAACATCGGCTGTTAGTTGTAATTTTGATAATAATTAATTTTGCGATGTTCTACTTGGCAAGCCCAAACCAATAAAAACTAGATCTAAAGAAGTATAAACATAATCCTAGGCTGCTTTCTTGTACCTAGCAGAGATACTGATTTTAGATATTGTTATCTGAATTGGAGCCAGTTTGTTCATGAATGAAGCAGCATTAAGGTTAGAACGAATTGAAAAGTATATCCGTATGGAATATGACCTTATGGGTCAGAGAATGTCTTGGATGGTGATTTCTCAATCCTTTTTATTTTCGGCGGTAGCTTTAACTGCTAATAGTGCTGTTGATCCTTCGATGCGGCAAATAATAGAACTACTTAGACTGTTAATTCCCTTTATTGGCATTTTGAGTTGCCTGCTATCCAGTTTAGCAATTGTCGCAGCTCGCTCCGTAATTAATCGGCTGAAACATCTACGCAATGATCTAGAAGATAAGTTTAGCAGCGAATACGGCTTAGATAAACTGGGGGTAAGACAAACGGAATGGCAGCATTCCTTTGGTAATTTCCCTACTTCATTTTTACCATTTACACTTAGTTGTGTGTGGTTGATTATCTTGGTAGGGATAATTGTTAAGTAAATGCTGAAATTTTTAAGCTCAAATTATGTATATTTTCTCAGTGGGAAGGAAGTAATCGTAATGGATAATTGAAATCAATTTAGAGTCACTCCTTTGGAGCGTATACAGCCTTGGCAGTAGGTGGTGCCACGATTGATTTTGATAACTTACATACGGACTGCGATCGCTCACTCCTCAACATTAACTTAGCATTAGTATTACAATGCCAAGCATTAAGTTCACTCCGTAAGGATTATAACTTCCGAGATCCTCGCCTAGGGGCAGTTCTCGCTGTAAATCCTGTGGGTAGCAGTATCTTTTGCAGAAAGGGATTGAGTAAGATTCAAATTCCCGTTATGACCATCGGCGGTAGTTACGATCCTGCAGCACCAGCAGTATTTGAACAAATTCAAGCCTTTCCTTGGTATACAATACCCAATAAGTATTTAGGTTTGGTGGAAGGACAAGCCCATGTTAACTTTGGCAAGTTTGATCCGAGAATTCAGGACACTATTAATTCCTAGCTGATCTGACTTTACCGAGCTATTCTTAGGTTGATAACTATGCCAATGGCATGTCTATGGCATTTTTTGGTACTTTTAGTCAAAAAGAGAAAAATTTCTCTCCATATCTACAATCTGCCTACGCTACATATATAAGTCAAGGTGAAAAGTTTAAACTCTCTTTGGTCACTTCGGCTTCCGCCGAAAAGGTGATTGAAGCGATCGCCGCTTTTAAGCAAAAATTTGGAACTAGCTAAGTTAAACCCTAGATAGATCAATTGGCGCAGAACTCAGTAATCCTTACTAAAAAAGGGGACGACTCCGTACCCCCTTTATATTTTTTATATGCAAAAACCGTAAAACCTACTTGTTAGGCTGAGGAGTCATGCGGAGATATGGTTTCAAAGCTGTGTAACCCTTCGGAAACTTAGCCTTGATTTCTTCAGGATCTTGGATTGAAGGCACAATTACACAGTCTCCACCATCTTTCCAGTTAACTGGAGTCGCAACACTGTAATCATCGGTTAGTTGTAAAGAGTCAATTACCCGCAAAATTTCGGCAAAATTTCTTCCAGTGCTGGCAGGGTAGGTCAAAGTCAAACGTAACTTCTTATTTGGATCGATAATGAACACCGATCGCACCGTGAGAGTATTGCTAGCATTGGGGTGAATCATATCGTAGAGGTTAGAAACTTTCCGATCTGGATCAGCCAAAATTGGGAAATTTAGCTTTGAGCCTTGAGTTTCTTCAATATCACCGACCCAACCATTGTGAGATTCCACGTCATCTACACTCAGGGCGATCGCTTTAACATTACGGGCATAAAATTCTGGCTTAAGTCTGGCAACTTCTCCTAACTCAGTAGTACACACTGGAGTGAAGTCCTTGGGGTGTGAAAACAAAATTGCCCATTTATCCCCAATCCACTCATGGAATTTAATTTCGCCATCAGTAGAGTCTTGAGTAAAGTCTGGGACAACATCACCTAAACGAAGAGTCATATATCGGTATTCCTATAGCAATAGTGTAGATTCTGATCATAGCTCAAATGTGATTAATTCTCTAGTTATTAAGCTTATTTAAAGAATTTAGGCTGTTAGACATTGACATAATGTATTTCTTACTTCATATTTAAATACCTAGATTGATTTTCCTCCTGCGGATCTGGCGGAATTGGTAGACGCGCATGTTTCAGGTACATGTGCCGCAAGGCTTGGGGGTTCAAGTCCCCCGTTCCGCATCTACTCTACTTCTGACCTCAATTACTTCCTTCCTATCTATAAAGAATATAACTAATATAAATGGAGTTAAGGTGTGAAACCCCATCACACCAATCAGCGGAGCCGCCACACCTCTTAACAACAGTAATCTTTAAGTGGGAAGGGATTAGCTAATTCTAATAACCTTTTAGCTCATGTTATATAACCTACAGTACTTTAGTTTCAAGTCCGCCACAAAAGAGGTTCGCAGGGCGAAGCCCCGTATTGGTTTTGACTTTTTTATATGTGGCACCTTTGATCTTAATTTGCTTTAAGTTATTTACTCCCTTCCCACCATAGAAATATACACAGTTTAAATAGGGTTAAGGGGCAAAGCCCCTTCGTGGGGGCGCAGCCCCCAAACCCCCAAAAGACTAATCTTTGACTGTGAAGGGAGTAGCTAAGTTGTAATTCATATTTTAATTTGCCTTTATGGATGATGCTCAGTCGTTATAGGGGTAGTTCGAGTTATTAATTAATTTAGAGAATTTGGATGTATATCCCTCTGATGATTTTTCTGATTGCTTTAATTCGGTTCAAGTAGTAGATATTAAAAGCGAAGCGATCGCCGAAATCCAGTCAGAACCCCAACTAAATAAGCCATATTTTCTAGATCCATTTGATGCCATAGATACAGTTGACAATAGCGCTAATTCAGAAGCAGTAAATGTTTTAGCAAATTCTCAAAATAGTTCCTGATTTAAATATTGATTGTCAAAATAAAGAAAGGGGATCCCTTCGTTACAGTGTCTATTGTTTAGTTCGGATTTATAAATTCTTGACTTCAGTTCATAAAACTGAAATTGAAGCTATGGTCAAAAAATGGAGTGAATTACCTACTAATTAATGAGGATTATCAGAAATTATTTTTAAAAACTGAATTGTAATGAGTATAAATGCTCGTTATAGATACAAAAAGACCCTAGATAACAATTAGAATAGAAAAGTTAATATTGCTTCATCATTTTGTTAATTTCTCAAGTTAATTTCTCAAGTTAATTTCTAAACTTATATCTCTAATAAATATTGTGATTAACGAAATCAAGCCGCAAGGTGAGTCTGTACATAGCCGTAAGTTTGATTTAGAACTTTGGGCGATCGCCACAGTCTATTTTGTCCAAGGTGCCATGGGTTTAGCCCATCTGTCAGTTAGTTTTTTCTTAAAAGATCAGCTAAATCTTAGTCCTGCTGAAGTTGCATCCTTAGTCGGGATTGCCATGATTCCTTGGACAATTAAACCTTTGTATGGAATTATTTCCGATGGCTTTCCGATTTTTGGTTATCGGCGGCGACCCTATTTAGTTCTGTCTAGTTTACTAGGGACGATCTCTTGGATTTGTATGGCAACGGTGGTGGATTCAGCACTATCGGCGATGATTATGATTGGGTTGGCTTCGATGGCGATCGCTTTTTTTGATGCAATTATCGATGCCCTTGTAGTGCAAAGAGCCAGACTAGAACCCGAAGGAGATGCTGGTTCCCTTCAAGCTTTTACGTGGGCAGCGATGTCGGTGGGTGGAATTGCCTCTGCTTATTTTAGTGGCTTTTTGTTAGAGCATTGGGGCGCAAAATTTGTGTTTATGATTACTGCGACTTTACCTTTACTGGTAACTATGGCTGCCTTTGCAATCGCCGATCCGCCTGTGACTGAACGTATCTCTATACTTGAGACCACGAAGCATCAATTAAAGCAAGTAGTTATAGCTTGCACTAGTAAGCAAATCTGGCTACCGATGTTGTTTATTTTTCTCTGGCAAGCAACCCCCAGTGCGGATACAGCCTTTTTCTTTTTTACAACTAACGAGCTTAAGTTTAATCCAGAATTTCTAGGCACGGTTCGCTTTTTTACCAGTTTGGCAGGACTGGCTGGGGTGTGGATATTCCAACGGTTTCTCAAAGAGGTTCCCATGCAACGGATTTTCCTATGGATAACTATCATCGCTAGTGTTCTAGGTATGAGTAGTTTGATTTTAATTAACCACATCAATCGGGGATGGGGCATCGACGATCGCTGGTTTAGTTTAGGAGATAGCTTAGTCTTGACCGTTGCAGGCAGAATTGCCTATATGCCCGTTCTCATTTTGGCAGCCCGCCTTTGTCCAGTGGGGATCGAAGCTACACTTTTTGCTCTACTCATGTCTGTGATGAATCTAGCCAGTTTGTGTTCCTCTCAATTAGGGGCAGGTTTGACCTATCTACTCGGCGTTACTGACGTGAATTTTAAGAATTTAGGTTTATTAGTAGCGATCGCTAATCTCAGTAATCTGCTGCCGTTGCCATTATTACACTGGCTACCCAATGAGAAGGTGGTGGCAATAAATTTAGAAGAAACTGTCCAAGCTATTGAATCAGGCACAAGTCCTGAACTTGCGTTAGAAATACCTGAGGTCACATTAGTCTCAAAATAGTTTAGTGTTTAATCAAATAGTTACTCCCTTCCCAGTCAAAGATTAGTCTTTTGGGGGTATGGGGGCGCAGCCCCCATACCCCATTTAAACTGTGTATATTTCTATGGTGGGAAGGGAGTAGTAGTTACTATCAGCCACACAAATACCTTGACATTTAATGCCATTATTTGCAGTCCGAAGGCAGTGGGGGCAGAGTATTAGATCCTCTTTAAGTTCATTACCTTGGGGATTATCTGTCTGTAGTTGAGATTCCATAAGCCCCTGTACAGGAGATAATTTTATTATTGCCAATGTAATAATTCTAATCTCTATTTTGAAACTATTAAATCAAAGATTAAGCGATCGCCTTCAAAATTCTCTAGGCATAATCTTGTAATGCTTGGACAGTCAGGGGTTGAGTTTGTAAAGAGCGAATGGCAGCGATCGCCGCTTTTGCCCCCGCTAGAGTTGTAATTACAGGAATTTTATAACTCAAGGCACTCCTCCGAATTAACTTACCATCCAGACTGGCATCTTCGCCACTAGGAGAATTAATAATGATTTGGACTTGGGAATTTTTAATGACATCGCTAATATTAGGTCGCCCTTCGTGTACCTTTAGGACTAGTTCACTATTAATGCCGTTACGGAGCAGGATTTTGTGAGTTCCTTCCGTGGCAATGATCTTAAATCCTAATTCCGTAAATCCTTCAGCTACAGCAGTTACACCTGACTTATCTCGATCGTTAACCGAGATGAATACAGTACCTGCAAGGGGAACTCTTTCTCCTGCGGCAATCTGTGCCTTCGCAAATGCTCTGCCAAATTCTGTGTCCATTCCCATAACTTCACCTGTAGAGCGCATTTCAGGGCCAAGAATAATGTCTGTGCCTGCAAACTTAGCAAAGGGTAGAACCGCTTCTTTAATGGAAATATGGCTGGGAATTACTTCTTTTGTAAAATTCAATTCTTCTAAAGTTTTGCCTGACATAATTAAAGAAGCATAGGTAACTAAAGGAACTCCAGTCGCTTTGCTCACATAGGGAACGGTACGAGAGGCACGAGGATTAGCTTCAAGGATAAATACCTGCTCCTGTTTAGGATTATTCGGATTCACTTGAACTGCAAATTGAATATTCATTAAACCAACTACCTTTAAGCTCTTTGCCAACTTAATAGTCCACTCTCGAATTATAGATAAAACATGATCGGAAAGCGAAAATGTCGGAATAGCACAGGCAGAGTCTCCTGAGTGGATACCCGCTTCTTCGATATGTTCCATAATGCCGCCAATAGTGACGGTACCGTTTTGATCGGCGATCGCATCCACATCAACTTCGATCGCTCCTTCAAGGAACTGATCGATTAAAATTGGGTGTTCAGGTTCAATTAGAATTGCCTTGTGCATATACTCTTCCAAAGCTGGATCGGAATATACTACTTCCATACCTCGACCTCCTAGGACATAACTAGGTCGGACTACAACAGGATATCCAACTCTTTTTGCGACTACTAAAGCTTCATCATAGGAACGGGCTAGCCCATTATTTGGTTGCATGATTCCTATTTCTTGGCAAATCGCTTCAAATCGTTCTCGATCTTCGGCGGTGTCGATGGCGTCGGGAGAGGTACCCCAAATCTTAGTCTTAAGGGTGTCTTGATGTTCGTTCAGATACTTTTGTAAAGAAACCGATAATTTTAATGGAGTTTGTCCACCAAACTGAATAATCACACCTTCGGGCTGTTCAGCTTCAATAATATTTAACACATCTTCACGGGTAAGAGGCTCAAAATAGAGGCGATCGCTCGTGTCATAATCTGTGGAAACAGTCTCAGGATTGGAGTTAACCATAATTGTCTCAAATCCAGCCGCCCGTAGAGAATAACTAGCATGACAGCAGCAGTAATCAAATTCTATTCCCTGTCCGATGCGGTTAGGTCCGCCGCCTAGGATCATGACTTTGCGCTTATCTGAGGGCAGGATTTCCGATTCCTCTTCATAGGTGGAGTAATGATAGGGTGTTAAAGCTTCAAACTCGGCAGCACAGGTATCTACAGTTTTGTAGACTGGAACTATACCAAGGGATTTGCGGTAGGTTCTTACTTGATCTTCGCTGCTGTGGGTGAGATAGGCACGTTGGCGATCGCTAAATCCCATTCTTTTCACTTCCGTTAGTTCAACTTCAGGAATATCCGTTAGGTTTCTATCCTTCAGAGCTAACTCAATATCAGTTAATTCTCGTAATTTTTGTAAAAACCAAGGATCAATATGGGTTAGGGTGGCGATCGTACTCACAGACAAACCAGCCAGGAACCCATGGCGCACAGAAAAAATGCGGTCAGGATTGGGAGTTCTAAGGCTAGTTTTAATTTGCTCCAGAGTTGGGATCACTTCATCTTTATCACCCCCAAAACCGAATCTTCCCGTTTCTAGTGACCTTAACGCCTTTTGAAAAGATTCTTGGAAAGTACGTCCGATCGCCATCGCTTCGCCCACAGACTTCATTTGCGTAGTTAAAACTGCCTGAGAACCAGGGAATTTTTCAAACGCAAAGCGGGGAATCTTGGTGACAACATAATCTATAGTTGGCTCAAAACTAGCTGGAGTTTTCTTGGTAATATCATTGGGAATCTCATCTAGGGTATATCCTACGGCTAATTTAGCGGCAAACTTGGCGATCGGAAATCCTGTGGCTTTAGAAGCAAGGGCGGAACTGCGTGACACGCGAGGATTCATCTCAATTACAACTACATCACCATTTACAGGGTTAATTGCAAATTGAATATTTGATCCACCTGTTTCCACGCCGATTTCACGAATAATTTTAATAGAATAATCCCTTAAACGCTGATACTCTTTATCCGTGAGGGTTTGGGCAGGAGCCACAGTAATAGAATCTCCCGTATGGACTCCCATGGCATCTATATTCTCAATACTGCAAATAATGACAACGTTATCTGCCAAGTCCCTCATCACTTCTAATTCGTATTCCTTCCAACCAATTAAAGATTTCTCAATTAAAATTTGGGAATTAGGACTGGCTTCTAACCCAGAGGCGGCAATCATTTCAAATTCTTCTTGGTTATAGGCTATGCCCCCGCCCGTTCCGCCCATAGTAAAAGCAGGACGGATAATTAGGGGATAAGTACCAATTTCGGCGGCAATTTGCTTAGACTCTGCCATGGTATGCCCCAAGCCTGAGGGACAGACGGCAACTCCAATTCGTGCCATTGCCTCTTTGAATAACTTCCGATCCTCTGCCATTTCGATCGCTGGTAATTTTGCCCCAATTAATTCCACCCCATATTTTTCAAGGGTGCCATTTTTTGCTAGTGCGACGGCGGTATTTAGGGCTGTTTGTCCACCCATGGTTGGTAGCAGAGCATCTGGACGCTCCTTCTCAATAATCTGTGCCACGATCTCTGGCGTAATGGGCTCGATGTAGGTGCGATCTGCGGTGACTGGATCGGTCATGATCGTCGCAGGATTAGAATTGACCAAAATCACGTAGTAGCCCTCATCTCGTAACGCTTTACAGGCTTGAGTCCCTGAATAGTCAAATTCACAGGCTTGCCCAATTACAATCGGACCTGCCCCAATTAGTAAAATTTTGTGGATGTCGTTACGTCTTGGCATACTTCAATGATGGTTTGTGGTCAGTTAACGCTAATTCTATAGCTTAGTGGCGATCTCAAAATATACAGTACCTATTGCCACATTTTCTGTAGATATATTCTTAGGACTTACTCATTCAAATTTATAAAAACTTGGTGAAAGGGAGTTTGAGTCCGCAGCCCTCAATTAGGGCTGTGCCCCAAACCCCCATTTAAATATAGATTTTCTTTTTACTCTGCTTAATTCCTAATTTTGATGGGAGAAACTACTGTTATGATTTTCTGGGGCAAAGCGGAAAGATTATTAAAACTAAGGATGCTGAAAAAACTATCCCGATACATTTTACCTAGCTTCGTGGCAGTGCTGATGATTGCACCGTTACTGTGGTTAGTTAGCACTTCTTTTAAATCGGCTGACGAAAATATCTTTAGCTTTCCGCCGCAATTTATCCCTGCTCGTCCTACTTTTAATAACTTTATTAAAGTTTGGAAAAATAATCCTTTCCATCTTTATCTTTTCAATAGCGTCTTAGTGTCTGGGATGACGGTGGTTTTAAACTTGTTTTTTTGTTCGTTGGCGGCTTTTCCACTGGCTCGTCTAAACTTTCGAGGCAAGGCTATGTTTTTCTGGGCGATCGTGGGTACCAGTATGATTCCGTTTCAAATCACCATGATTCCCCTTTACATTTTGGCGGTGCAGCTAAACCTCAAAAATACCTATGCTGGCTTGATTTTTCCTTATATAGTCTCAGCCTTTGGCGTATTTCTGCTACGTCAGGCATTTCAAGGAGTCCCCAAGGAATTAGAAGAAGCTGCCCGTATGGATGGATGTTCACCTTTGGGGATTTGGTGGTTTGTGATGATTCCTGCTATTCAACCTGCTTTAACGACGTTGGCAGTATTTACCTTTGTGGGCATGTGGGGAGATTTTCTTTGGCCCCTCATCATCCTTGATCGGCCCCAGTTTTATACTTTGCCTCTGGGTGTCGCAAATTTAGCAAGTGCCTTTTCCGAAGATTGGCGACTAATTGCTGCAGGTTCAGTTATATCAATTTTACCGATTTTAATATTTTTTGTATTTCTACAACGCTACTTTGTTCCCAGTAATGTGTCGGCAGGCGTGAAGGGATAAACGGGCATTGCCACTTTATATCAATTTAATGCTAATTATTTAGTCTGATTCATTACCAGTTACGCAGTGTGTAAAAATAATTTGAGCAATTAAAGAAGTAATTTAAGGAGTAATTTGATCGTTCCGAACATGATGAAAAACTCCTTTTATGATGAGAAATAGAATTGAATTGGCTGCTAATAAGGGGATTTACGATCAAGGACAGATTAATCACTGTGTTGTAAGTGTAAGTCTAAAGCATAAGTTAGCTCGTTGATCTGATAATCCTCCGATTTGTAGGCAAGAGTGTCAAAACCTGAAAAATAAAACACTGGCAGATCAAATCATCTACCAGTCAATTAAGTTATCTGAGGATGGGATCAAGGTTTAATGGAAGGAACTTGAGCTCTAGGAACTGAAACCTTTAGCAACTTAGAAAATCGACTAGAAGAGATACTGTGATTAGAGGAGGCAGATGGCTGCTGATAATCAAGTCCAGGATAGTAAGCTTCAACAACTTTTCCAGTGCGAGTGCAGGAAATCAATAGATAGTCACAGGCTCCGCATTGAGTTTGAACTTGAGCTAGGAGAGGCAAATACAATCGCTCAGCAAACTTTCCGCAGTTGGGGCAATGTACAGATTGAATAATTGACATAGTTAAAAATCCTTAAAAATAGTTTTGTTAAATAAAGTTGAATATAAATAAAGTTTTATTTTAAAAATTAAATAAAAGTTAAGAAATTTGATTAATAAAGAAAGTATTAAATTTACCTAAACTAATCATTGATATTAGGTTTATATATATGAATTTGATAGGTATATATTACACGAGTTGTAAATTGGTTGCGAGCAAACACTCAATTTTTATTTACAAATAATCGTGAAGTCTATCATGGGGATCGCTGACTAGGAGATGATCCCCCTATGCCAGTTTGTTATAAGTTTTTGCTAAATTAGGTGATTTCTATAGTTATTTTCAGGTATCAGTTTATAAATTAGATCAGCCTAAATGTATATAAATATTTATCTATTCTCATATTGCTAGTTCTGCAAAATGTCAAAAATACCTTAACTATATAAAGCTCAAAATCTTTCGGAAATGTCCAAAATTTAAGGGCTTATTGGTCTAAATCTGCTTTTTGATATGGCATAAAATGGTGGTTACTATAATTTGAGATTACCTAATGCGCGATCGCCGATTTGGAAAGACGGAAATGAATTTGTCGGTGTTTTCCTTTGGTACCATGCGTTACCTAGAATCTGAGGCTAATTCGGTTGAGACCACTTTCAAGGCAGTGGAACTAGGAATTAATCACATTGAAACTGCCAAGGGGTACGGCAAAAGCGAAGTATATATTGGCGCAGCATTTAAAGCAGGACTTGATCAACAGCGCGATCGCCTATTTGTCACTACTAAAATTGCACCGACTAAAGATGCAGCTACGATGCGGCAATTAATCAAAGAGTCTTTGCAAAAACTTAGGCTAGATTACATTGATAATTTTGACATTCATGGCATTAATACTTGGGATCATGTGGAAATGGTCAAGCAGCCCCATGGTTGTATGCAGGCGGTGCGTGAGGCAATGCAGGCTGGCATCATCCGTCATGTCGGGTTTTCTACCCACGGCTCTCTCGAAGTAATTATGGCGGCGATCACTACGGATTTATTTGAGTCAGTAAATTTACATTATTACTATTTCAATCAACACAATGCCCCCGCGATCGCTCTAGCACACCAAAAAGATATGGGGGTATTTATTATTTCGCCCTCAGATAAAGGCGGAATGCTCTATAGTCCGCCCGAAAAACTGAAACAACTTTGTCAGCCCTACACACCTGTGGAATTAAACGATCGTTTTTTACTAGCCGATCCACGCATCCATACCCTGAGCCTAGGTGCTGCCAATCCCGATGAATTTGACGCCCATAAAGCTGTATGGGATGACGATCGCCCTTTAAATGAATTAGAGATATCTTTGCTCAAAAACCTAGATACTCAATATTTAGCTTTAGGAAGCGATCGCTGTTCTCAATGCTTTGAATGCTTACCCTGCCCCGAAAAGATTAATATTCCCGAGGTTTTAAGATTACGCAACTTGGCGATCGCTTTTGATATGGATGAATTTAGCAAATATCGTTACAAAATGTTTGAAAATGCGGGTCATTGGTTTCCCGGAACTAAAGCTAATAAATGCACTGACTGCGGCGACTGTTTACCCCGATGTCCCGAGTCATTAGATATTCCTAAATTATTGCGAGATAGTCACGATCGCTTTCAAACTCAAGATGGGAAAAGATTGTGGGAATAAATGGCTAGCGATCGCATTAAAAAAGTTATATATTTCACATGATCAATCAATCAATTAATTGGGCGAAGTCAATCTATGCCAATTACAACCGACCGACCAATTCAACAAAATACACTCAGCTTTGACGAGTTTCTCGACCGTTATCGTAGAGATAATCGCTATGAACTTATTGATGGAGAGGTGTTTGATTTGGAACCAACTGGCTTGCATGAAGAAGTTGCAGCCTTGATCACCACAAAGGTATGCGTCCAGATCGACCAAATGAAGTTACCTTGGTTTGTGCTTCAGAGGGGACTAATACGCCCTACAAATACTGGAATGACTGCATTTCGCCCTGATGTGGCAGTTATCGATCGCCATGAGCTTGACAAAGAGCCAATTTGGAGCGAGCAGTCAATTCTGACATTAGGCAGTTCGATTAAATTTATAGCAGAGGTTGTGAGTAGCAACTGGCAAAACGATTATGCCCGTAAAGTCGAAGACTACGCAACCCTTGGCATTCATGAATGTTGGATTGCCGACTACGCAGGATTGGGTGGCATTCGCCATATTGGTAAATCCAAACTACCCACTCTCTCTATCTGTACCCTAGTAAATGGAGAATATGAAATTCAGCAGTTACGCAACGATCAGATTGTTATCTCATCCACCTTCCCTAGCCTAAAATTGACAGCAGCACAAGTTTTGAGTAGCGATCCGAATCCAAGGTTCAAAGCTATAATTTGAGGCAACAAGATTTGATTTGTACCGGTTCTTAAGCTGTGGTTCTAAAAATCAACGGCAACGATCGCCAATAATTGAATTTTTCTGCTTTAAGAGAGTTATCAGCTAGAATATCGACTATAAATTATTAGCTAAAAAGATAAAGTGTCCAAACATTTGCTAGTCGGCTCAACCAGAGCTTCCAGTGGAAAGTCAGCAACGGTGTTAGGGCTGGGAATCCATCTAAACGCAATGGGAATGAAGGTGGGCTATGCCAAACCCCTCGGCACATTTACCACCCGCACCGTTCCCGAATCATCCATGAGTCTTGACGCTGATGTTGAATTTATTGCTCAGACCTTAAATCTAGAACATTCCTTAGTCAGACCCACTTTATTAAATCTAGATAAAGCTTCAATTCAAAAACGGCTACTTCATCAAGACACCATTAACTACTCGCAAAAGTTAACTCAGTATCTAGAAAGTACGATTGGAGACTTAATTTTAGTGGAGGCACCAGGGAATCCTGAAGAAGGTGCCATGTTCGGATTATCTCTACCTCAAATTGCCGAATGTTTAGATGCGCCAATTTTATTAGTAGCAAGATATGAAGATCTATTAGTTGCCGATCGCTTAATTGTGGCTAAATCTCGACTAGGCGATCGCTTACTGGGCGTAGTAATCAATGATATTCCTGAAGTCCAAATTGAAACTGCCTTAGAAATCTTAGTTCCCTACCTAGAATCCTTACAGATTCCTGTGTTGGCAATGATGCCAGAAAATTTAATTCTCCGCAGCGTCAGTGTTGATGAGTTGGTAACGCAACTAGATGCCACCATTCTCTATAAACCCGATGTCAAGCTCTCGGAAATTATGGTGGAAGACCTAAAAATTGGGGCGATGGATGTCAGTTCTGCCCAAATTTACTTTAGCAAGTCTTTTCACAAGGCGGTAGTTACTGGAAATAATCGTTTAGACATTCAACTTGCCGCCCTAGGAACTTCTACAAACTGCTTAGTTTTGACAGGAAATTCCCTAACTCTAAATCCAGATGTTTTAGAAAGAGCTACGGAATTTGAAGTGCCAATTTTAGCAGTTAGTAAGGACACTTTAACCACCGTAGGTATTATTGAAAGATGCTTGGGACAGGTTCGACTGCATGAAGGGGTTAAAGTTGACTGCATACAAGACATGATGGCAAAACATTTTAATTTTGATCGACTACTTCAGCTTTTGAAAATTCCAATTTAACAATTCAGAACTAATCGTCTCTTTAAGGTTTTTAACATTAGGTTCAACCCCAATATTTTCCTAGCCTTAATCTCACAACTACTGAGCGGTAGAAAAGGGGAAACTAAACCTAGTTGCGATCGCTAATCCCTAGCCTAACTCCTTTCATAAAATATGCATACTATCTCTAAACCTCAAATTAAACCTGAAACTATTAACTGGCAGCCGATTATCAAAGAATTTGAAGCAATTCTCGGTAAAAAAAATGTAGTCCGTACCCGTGAAGATTTAATTGCCTACGAATGTGACGGATTAACTAGCTATAAACAGCAGCCTGCTTTGGTAGTTTTACCCAGATCGACCCAAGAAGTATCAGAAATCTTAAAGGTGTGCGATCGCTACTCAATACCTTTTGTGGCTAGAGGCGCAGGTACAGGTTTGTCAGGCGGGGCATTACCGATCGCCAACTGCGTGTTAATAGTTACAGCTTTAATGAAGCAAATTTTAGAAGTAGATTTAGAAAACCAGCGTGTAATTGTCCAGCCAGGCGTAATTAATAATTGGGTGACCCAAGCCGTAAGTGGGGCAGGATTTTACTACGCTCCCGATCCATCTAGTCAAATTATTTGTTCTATTGGGGGCAATATTGCTGAAAACTCTGGAGGTGTGCATTGCTTGAAATATGGTGTCACCACAAATCATGTTTTAGGGCTAAAGGTAGTTCTGCCTAATGGTGAAATTATTGATGTCGGCGGTAAAATTCCTGAAATGCCCGGTTATGACCTTACAGGTTTATTTGTCGGATCGGAAGGAACCCTAGGCATTACTACGGAAATCACTTTAAAAATCCTCAAAACCCCCGAAGCCGTTCATGTCCTTTTGGCAGATTTCGAGAGTGTAGATGCTGCTGCCAGTACAGTTTCAGATGTTATCAGCGCAGGTATTATTCCAGCGGGAATGGAAATGATGGATAACATGAGCATTAATGCGGTCGAGGATACGATCGCCTCTGGTTGCTATCCCCGTGATGCTGTTGTGATTTTGTTAATAGAACTAGATGGATTAGAAGTAGAAGTGGAAGAATGTTCCCGCCAAGTCGAAGCGATCGCCCGTAAAAATGGAGCGAGAAATATTACTACAGCGATCGAATTGGAACATCGCCTAAAACTGTGGAAAGGACGTAAAGCTGCGTTTGCAGCAATGGGTAAACTTAGCCCAGACTATTATGTCCAAGATGGTGTGATTCCTCGAACTAAATTACCTTTGGTCTTAGCAGAAATTGAAACTCTGGGGCAAAAATACGGCTATAAAGTCGCAAATGTTTTCCATGCAGGAGATGGCAACTTGCATCCATTAATCCTTTACGATAATTCGCAAAAGGGAGCATTAGAACAAGTTGAACTTCTTGGTGGTGAGATTCTGAAGCTATGTGTCAGAGTAGGTGGCAGTATCTCAGGAGAGCATGGCATTGGTGCTGATAAGAAATGCTATATGCCAGAGATGTTTACAGATGCTGACCTCGAAACAATGCAGTGGGTAAGAGAAGTATTTGATCAAAAAAATATAGCTAATCCCAGTAAAGTTTTGCCCTCTCCCCGCACCTGTGGTGAAGGTGCTAAACCTTTAGTATCTCAGCAGGGATTTCGTCAGCCATCTCACCTGCAATCAGAGCAAATACCTAGATTCTAACAACTATAATATTCTAAAACCCATTACAGAATCATGACTATAACTCCTCTTGCTCCTAGCCCACAACCAGAAATATTAGGAATTCGTCCCGATCGCTTAGGCAGATTT
This sequence comes from Pseudanabaenales cyanobacterium, assembly GCA_038324415.1. Taxonomy (GTDB): domain Bacteria; phylum Cyanobacteriota; class Cyanobacteriia; order Pseudanabaenales; family Pseudanabaenaceae; genus PCC-7502. The sequence goes on from JBBQHY010000016.1 coordinate 15,788, forward strand.
GGCAAATTTGGTGGTAAATACGTACCTGAAACCCTAATGAGTGCCTTGAGTGAGTTAGAAACGGCAGCAAAGTACTATCAACAAGACCCTCAATTTATCAAAGAGCTAGATGGGTATTTAACAGATTATGTGGGCAGACCTAGCCCTTTGTATTTGGCAGAACGGTTAACAGCCCACCATGGTACGGCGCAAATTTATTTAAAGCGGGAAGACCTGAACCATACAGGAGCTCATAAAATTAATAATGCCCTTGCCCAAGCCCTCTTAGCCGTCAGAATGGGAAAAAAACGGATTATTGCTGAAACAGGAGCAGGACAGCATGGCGTAGCCACAGCAACGGTTTGTGCCAGATTTGGGTTAGAGTGCGTGATTTACAT
>JBBQHY010000017.1:0-15654 GCA_038324415.1 Pseudanabaenales cyanobacterium
TAAAGACTAATCTTTGACTGGGAAGGGAGTAAGCTATACCTCTATATAAATTTTAAAGAAAATAGTTAAATTTTTGAGAAGCCCTTTAACTTACGTTTTAGGATTTCGTTTTTTATCAACTCACCTAATTTCTTGCTATGAGTTTAGGATTAGATATTTTTATTGTAAAAAAAGTATACGAAATAAAAAATTTTAATCTTTGACAACTTTTTTTACCTCTTTTTGTTATATTATTAAGATATCAAATGGGTTCTATAAGGTTAAAGTTACTAATATCTAAATCTAAAGCAATGAAAATACTTTCTAAGATTTCAGGCATAGCAATATTCGGCTTATTGATGTCTATACCTAATTCAGCACATGGATTAGCTCTCACTATTTTAAATAACAGCTTTGAAAGTCCTATTCTTAACGCAGTCAACTCAAATTCTTCTCCTGCAGGATTTTTTACTACTGCTCTAGGAAATCCTGATTTCCTTGCAATTCAAGGCTTTAATGTCACGGGTACTGGTAATAATAAAGGAGGTACCTATGCTCCTGTTGCTGCTGTATTTCCTTCCTTACCTAATGGTAATCAAGTTGCCTATGCAACTGTCGGCGAAATCAGTCAAATTCTATCAAGTTTCATTCAAGCTGACACCATTTATACACTTGATGTGTTTGTAGGGCGGAGATTTGATTTAAATCTTTCTACCAATTACTCCATTAATCTTTTTGCCTTTAATGGTTCTACTCCTACACTTTTAGCAACTTTAGCTAATCCTTTTACAACCTCAAACTTACCCGCAGGCACTTTTGGTCTTGCATCGCTTACCTATACTTCACCCTCTTCTCTCGGTGCTTTAGCAGGACAGAATCTTGGTATTGCGCTTGCATCTAATTCTGTGGATTTTGATCAAGCCATTTTTGATAACGTGACTTTGGATGCTACGCCTGTACCCTTTGAGTTTGAGGCTACGACGGGTGTACTTCTAATTGGTGGTTATTTCGTTGGCAAAAGATACCTAAAAAAGAGAAGCAACCCTAAAATATAAACCATGAAAATAATTAAATATTTGTAAAGCCCTTTAACTTAAGTTTTAGGGTTTTGTTTTTTGATTAACTTAGCAATTTCCCTACTATGGGTTTGGATTAAAGCATGGGTGGCAGTGGGTAAAATTTTGATTTCGGCATTGCCTAGGCGATCGCAACTGGAACCGCTAAATTAGTGGGAGTTGAAACCGCAGGTATAGTTGCCGCCGCCTCGGAAATTTTGGAAAATTCTACTCTTTATCAAACTATGGCAAGCATTGCTAATCCCTTTGGGGACGGGCAGGCAAGTAAACGCATATTAGAAAATCTTCAAACTTTTCTCACTAAATCCTCTAACTAAATCGTGACTTGGTTATTTGAGTGATCGCTTGAGCGATCGCAACTGAATCTAGCAAAGGCTAATATATAAAAACTTCGTGATTTTGCTGGAAGTAATTAACCCCAGCTTACTTTGGACTTTTCTTTAAATTTATAGACATGATTGAAAATTCTGGCATTGGCGATCGCTTAATTCGGGCTGTAGCAAAGGATGGCGGTATTAGGGCAGTAGCAGCTATGACAACGAACTTAACCACAGAGGCTCGTCGTCGGCACAAAATGTCTAATCTGACCACAGTAGTTTTAGGGCAGACCATGACCGCAGCCTTACTTCTAGCATCAGGCATGAAGCAACCCCAAGCCCGAGTTAGTATTCGCTTTAATAGTGATGGCGAGTTGGGACTAATTTTTGCTGACGCAGGATTTGATGGTACCGTGCGTGGCTATGTCGATAATCCCACCTTAAACCCGCCACCTTCTGAATCTATGAGCCTTGATATTGGTAAAGCGATCGGGCAAAATGGCTTTTTACAGGTAATTCGAGACGTGGGCTGTGGCACTCCCTACTCAGGAAATGTGGAACTAGTATCTAATGAAGTTAGTGAAAATATTACCTACTACCTAGTTTCTTCCGAACAAATACCCTCAGCCCTATTATCTGGAGTATTTATCAATGACGATGGCGTGGAGGTATCGGGTGGCTTGCTTCTGCAAATTATGCCCCAAGCTCGCAGAGATTTCGATCTATTAGAAGCCTTAGATGGAAGGGTGCGAAGTTTAGATGAATTTACATCACTGCTAAAGCAAGATATATCCTTAGAATCAATCTTAGAAGACCTCTTAGGTGATCTAGGGCTAGACATTCTGCCAGAGGTGCAACCACTGAAGTTTAAGTGTCGATGCAACTTTGAGCGGGTAATGGGAGCTTTGCGCTTATTTGGGGAAACTGAGCTTAGGGAAATGATTAACGAAGATCATGGGGCTGAAGCAACTTGTCAATTTTGCTCTGAAGTTTATCGAGCCGATCGCCAAGACTTAGAAAAAATTATCCTCAACCTTAAAGAAACATCTGAATCTTCATAGCTGGCTTCTATTCTAAGGTAACTTCTTAAGTGACAAAGATTTAATTATTCTGATCTCTAAATGATTGTCCATACCTATCCTCCATTAATTGCTGGCACCCTAGTTAAACGCTACAAACGTTTTTTTGCCGATATTGAATTGACAAGTGGGGAATTAGTTACTGCCCACTGCCCAAATACAGGACCAATGACCAGTATATCTACTGTTGGTAGTGCAGTTTATATATCTCCCGCCAACGATCCGAAGCGTAAATTAAAGTACACATGGGAAATGATTGATATGGATGGAGTTTGGGTCGGAGTAAATACTTCACTTCCCAATAAAGTGATTGGTGCCATGCTCGATCGCCATTTGTTATTAGAACTCGAACCCTACGATCGTATTAAACCCGAAGTTGGCTACGGAACCGAAAAAAGTCGGATTGATTTTCTTCTAACCAATTCTCAGCGTGGGATAAATACCTATGTGGAAGTTAAAAATACAACTTGGTACGATGGTAATGTAGCGATTTTTCCTGATACCGTGACCACTAGGGGACAAAAACATCTACGGGAATTAACGGGCGTGATAGATACCAGTACTAAATCAGCCCTAATTTATTTCATTAATCGTAATGATTGTGATTATTTTCGCGCAGGGCATGAAGTCGATCCAGAATATGCTCGGCTTTTGATTGATGCCACCTTAGCGGGTGTAAAAATTCTGCCCTATCGGTTTCAGATCACGCCTCAATCCATAGAGTTTTTAGGAATAGCCAAGCTTTAATAATCAAAATAACTATGCGACTACTATTAGTAGATGACGAAGAAGAGCTAACCCAACCCCTACAGCATCTATTGATTAGCCAAGGCTATGCCGTAGATGTAGCTACTAATGGGCAAAGTGGCTGGCAATTGGCTCAGAGTAAAACCTATGACCTCCTAATTTTAGATTGGATTATGCCCGTCATGTCTGGGGTGGAGCTATGCCGATCGCTGCGCCAAAAAGGAGATCATACCCCAGTTCTATTCCTAAGTGCCAAGGATACCCTAGATGAACGAGTCGAAGGTTTAGATAGTGGGGCAGATGATTATTTGGTTAAACCCTTTGAGCTTAAAGAGTTATTGGCAAGAATTCGAGCTTTGCTGCGCCGTACATCCTTAGCATTAGAGTCTGAATCCCAGACTTTAGTTTTTGCAAACTTGGAGTTGGATATTACTAATCAAGTTTTGTATCGCGATCGCAAAGCAATTCCTCTATCCGAAAAAGAATGTCAGTTACTAGCCTACTTTATGCAACATCCTAATCAACTCCTAACCCACGATCAAATTGAGATGCACCTATGGCATGAAGAGATTCCTGTTAGTAATACCCTTGTGGCTCAAATTCGCCTTTTACGCAGAAAAATCGACCAAGATCCTGAAAGTTCCTTCATCAATACGGTCTATGGTAAAGGTTATCGGTTTGGACAAACTGCCTAACTTAATTAGTTAAGCTAACTAAAGTATCGGGGGCTAAAAAGTGAGAGATATGATAAGCTCGCTCTTCAGTTTGGAGCAGAATTTTTTCATAGAGATAGCGGGTTGCCCGATCGCCTAGACTTTCTGCCTGACCAGCTTGACGCCGAATAATAGCAATGATGGCTTGCTCTGCCCTAAGATCATTTTCGAGCATGGTGCGGCAACTATAGGCTCCATCGGCTTCGGGGGTAAAGCAGCAGAGTTCAGCTAACTTGGCAAAACTAGATACAGGCACGCCACCTAAACCATCTAATCGCTCTGCCAGATCATGGACATGACCTTTAACGGCATCATAACTTTCTTGAAAATATTCATGTAATGAGTAAAACTCGGCACCTTCAACCACAAAGTGATGTTTTTGGTATTGGAGGTATAAAGCTTGAAAGCTAGCGATCGCCAGATTTAAGCCTTCACATACAGGTTCAGTTACTGAAACTTCTAAGCCAACTACATTACTTCCAACTTCGCCAAAGGCACGCACTAAACTTTGTACTGCTGGCATCTATTTTGTTTCCTTTTTATTTTCTGAGATTACTGAAGCTATTTGAATTTAGCAAAAATTCATCGAAAATTTCATAGAAATTACTACTACCACTCCCTTCCCACCATAGAAATATACACAGTTTAAATGGGGTTAAGGGGCAAAGCCCCTTCGTGGGGGCGCAGCCCCCACACCCCCAAAAGACCAATCTTTAACAGGGAAGGGAGTAATTCTAAAGCTTATTGCATATAATTATCAACTATAATATGACTAACCCACAATTAACTGAATATTTCAGTATCTATGCAAAAGTTCAATCACTCTCAACACTCCTTCATAATTAATCTCAATCAAAGCGATCGTTGGCAAGCCTATTATCGTTTGCTCGAATTAGGAATTCCCTGTATTTGCTCTACGGGTATGCCTCTTAGGGTTTCTGTAGTTTCTCCATCGGCAGCTTTACAGGTATGGAGTGTTACCCGAACTGAGATCGCTACTCGCCACAATTTAGCTAAATGGTTAAATCAATGTTTATTGGCGCAGTTAAGTAGCACAAATATTTCCTACTAACACTAATTAGTATCATTAGTTAAGAAAATAATTATGTCTGAATCAAAAATTCTAAGAGAAGGGCTTGAACCTCTAAAAACCGAATTTTGCCTAGAAGGTGAATTTTTGGGACTAATAGCTGTAGACTGCTACAAGCTTAAATACTTGAGCTTAAGAACTGCAACTACAGACTTTGTAATTAAGGTACCTAAGGAATATAGAGGCGAGATTGTTCATAAATTTTCTAAAGGCGATCGCATTCAAGTTTGGGGTATCCAAACAGAGGCAAAATTAAAAGCCTTTGCCATTGAAAAAATTGTATCTTTGGTTAAACTTCCCCATATTTCTCTAGTTAGTCTTCCCACACCTAATCTTGCCAAACAAGAAAATTCACAACTTAAAATTTTAGTATGTAAAAAATCTGACTGCTGTAATCGAGGTGCTAGGGAAATCTACGCTCATCTTGAACAAGAATTAGCCAATCGAGATCTAGGCGATCGCATTACTCTCAAATCTACAGGTTGCCTTAAGCAATGTAAACAAGCCCCAAATATCATAGTGCTACCTGATAACTCTAAAATTGGTAGGGTTAAACTATCACAGGTTGCCCAAATTGTTGATCGATTAGAACAGTTAGTTAGCACAAAGTCCCAAAATCTCTAGCTTTACCATGAGGAATAATACTACACATTCAAATTCATCAAAAAACCCTAGTAAATCCCCTCCCCCTTGTAGCTGTAACCTTTAACTGGGAAGGGAGTACTTAAAAAATTTAACGGATATATTCTTTCAAAACACTATTCCGATTAGGATGGCGCAGCTTGCGTAATGCCTTTGCTTCGATTTGGCGGATACGCTCACGGGTAACATTAAAGATTTGTCCAATCTCTTCGAGGGTTTTCATGCGTCCATCATCCAAGCCATAACGTAGTCGAAGAACATCTCTTTCTCTGGGGCTAAGAGTCCCTAACACGCTTTCAAGGTCCTCCCGTAGTAGGTTTTTAGCAACTTGATCATCAGGGGTTTCGCCATCGGATTCAATAAAATCTCCAAGTCTGGAGTCTTCTTCTTTACCAATTGGGGTCTCGAGTGAGATTGGGAGTTGAGCAGATTTAGCGATAAATCTTAGTTTCTCGATCGTCATTTCCATGCGAGTGGCAATTTCTTCTTCGCTGGGCTTACGTCCCATTTCCTGAGAAAGTAGCTTTGTGGTTTTTTTGATCCGAGAGATAGTTTCGTAAAGGTGGACAGGGAGGCGGATGGTGCGGGATTGATCGGCGATCGCTCTGGTAATTGCTTGACGAATCCACCATGTAGCATAGGTAGAGAACTTATAGCCCTTTTCATGATCGAACTTTTCGGCTGCTCGAATTAGCCCTAAGCTTCCCTCTTGGATCAAGTCTTGGAAAGATAAGCCTCGGTTCATATATTTTTTGGCGATCGAAACCACCAGTCGGAGGTTAGATTGCACCATTTTATCTTTAGCACGGCGACCTGAATGTAGTCGAATCTTAAACTTATCCAAGGGCATATCCATCGCTTTTGCCCAGTCATCTAGATTGACATACTCAAGCTCGCATTCATTTTGTTCGGCTAATTCCCTTTGTTTATCCTCTAACTGCAATAAGTCGGCAATTTTACGGGCTAACTCAATTTCTTCATCTGCCCTTAACAATCTAATTCTTCCGATTTCTTGCAGGTATAAACGGATTGAATCTTCGGTGTAGTGCTTTTTCTTTGTTTGGGCAGTGCTTTTACGTCCTCGGCGGGCTTTGGTGACTTTTCCACCTTCTCCTTCTGCTGTAGTATCTAGAGGCTCATCACTTTCATCCTCATCATCATCTTTATCTAGAGATGCCAAATCTTTCATGCTTGGTTCTTCTATTTGTCTGATTTTGCTTGATTTTTTAGTGGGCACTAGAATCTCTGCGAGTAGGTCAGTGGCTGTGGTCATGCCGAACTCCTGTATGGATAGCTTATGGTTAGAAAATTGTGTTTTTGGGTTTTAGTATCTTTCTGCAATTACACAAAATTTTAGAATACCAAAACCTAGGGTAATTCAAGTGGTACTGTCGAACTGTTTAGACGCTTGAGTTAACATCATACATCTTTGTTTTTGAGATTGGGGACTAGATGATTAATTTGCTAGTTTGAACCTTTAAATGATTTTAATCTAACTGATTTTAAGATTTAAATATCTATAATTTCATGGATCTTTAAACAAATCTTTAAGAGTTAATATCATTAGTAGTTAAGGATTAGAGCCCTTTAGACCCTAGTTTTTAAGTCTTAAGTCTTTAGGCAAGAATGATCGATCTTTTATCAGAAAATCAGATAGATTGGAACAGTACTTAATCATCTGTTATGTTAAGAAAAATTTCTTTGGGAAGTGTAGGGCTAGTAATTGGAGGGGTAATGGCGGTCGTAGGATTGATTGCTTATACCGCTGGTAATTCGACTGTGAGTTTGGTAGGGCTATTTTATGGGGTTCCAATTTTATTGGGAGGGGCAGCATTAAAATCATCGGAGGTTAAACCTGTTCCCATCCTTCAACCAGTTTCTGAAACGCTTATAAAGCTCCGTAAAGAGCAAGGGACTATTACCCAGAATAAATTACGTGATGATGTAACTCGTTACCGCTATGGAATTGAGGCGCATTTAGATGAGGTTTTAGAAAAGCTAGGGATGAGTCCTACCGATGAAGAGCGACCAGTTTTGAGTGGATTGTATGAAGAGAAGACAGAACATGGGGCTTATCGTTTAGTTTTAAGATTTGATTCACCTCTGATGCCCTTTGAGGCTTGGGAGCAAAAACAAGATAAGTTAACTCGGTTTTTTGGTCCAGGAATTATTGCTGAAGTTGATCAACTAGAGCAGAAAGCGATCGCTCTCAAACTAACTGCTGTACCTGAAAATACAGCAACTGAAAATACGGTGGCTGAGACTTTAGCAGAAACCTCAAATAGTTAAGGCTTTCTATATAATCCCCTCTAATTATCGAGAAAATATCTGGATTTACAAAAGGGGTTAGAGCTGCTTTTAACTACAATCTCAGGGTAACTTTTTGTTGATGTAAAACTTGGCTGTACATTTTCTCTAATTGGGTAATGTTAGAACTCAAGTTATATTGTTCTAAAACTCGCTGCCTTGCTTTGCGTCCTAAAATATGGATCATTTCAGGGTGAAAAGCAAATAGGGGTAAAAGCGTACAAAGTTGAGATATAACCTTACGAGGATCAAGCACAATTCCCGCCCCACCCGCCAAGACTTCTCCATCTGCACCCACATCTGTAGCTAGGCAGGCAACCCCGCAGGACATGGCTTCTAGCAACGAAAGAGATAGCCCCTCGACCAGTGAAGGCAAAATAAATACATCTGCTCCCCTTAAAATCTCTATACGTCTTTGTTCATCAGCAATATATCCCATCCAGATAATCCCATCTTCAGAGCCATAGGTAGATCTAAGCGTAGCCCCATGGGGGCCATCGCCTACGATCGCCAATTTGCAATTACTAGGCATTTTTAGTTTGCGCCAAGCACTTAATAAAGATTCCACATTTTTTTCGGCTGCCAGTCGTCCTTGATAAACGTAGAGTCTGTCGGCGTTAAGTTCTTTCTTGATCGTGGAATATCCTGGGGAAAATTTTTCGGGATCAACGCCATTGGGAATTACGACAATTCGCTTTTCAGGCACACCTAATTTGTGTAAAAGCGATCGCTGAATCTGAGAGAAAACAATTACTTGGTTATATTCCGCCAAAGATGAGGCATAGATTTGATAGGTAAGCTGCTGGGTACTGGAGGTGATGTTACGTTTTTTAAGATCAAAGGGGGGATGAAACGTGGCAACTAGGGGCAAATTCAGATCGGCACAAATTTCTGGTAACAAAAAATCCAACGGCGAGAGTGCCAAAGAAGCGTGAACCAAGTCAGGCTTGAGATTGCGTAAAGATTCAATTAGCACCTTACTACTGCGGGGGGAAGGCAGGGTGTAAATTGTGGATTTATAAAGAAACGGTAAAGATACCTCTTGACTATTAATATTATTGAAAGAGTGAGGATCTTGAGGATAGTCTTCAGACTCATCGGTGAAGTGCAAAAAATCAATGCAATGTCCACGATCTAGGAGGGCATTCGTAATTTCACGACAATAGGTAACATTCCCACAGAAAGGGCTTTTTTTTCCTAGCCAAGCTATACGCATTAATTAACTGTGCCTATCTTTAGATATTTGTATGGATATTTGGACATAGCCATTTAAGAATATATCAGCTATGGAGTCACCATTTATAACTGGATCGCAGGAAGAGAGTAAAATGAAAATATTAAATATTAATTAAATAAAAGCTACCAAAGCTTAGGCTATGGTTCAAGTTATGGAAGAGTTTTTAGAGCATATTGACTACGGAGTATTTGTAGTCGCAGTATCGCCCCAATTCCACTTTGTTGCGGCTAATTCTAATTGCTTAGGAATATTGAATTCTGAGTTTCTTCGTGAAGACGTAAATGGACTAAAACCTGAAGAATTACTGCCGATCGCATCTGCTCAAAGATTGATTAATAATTGCGATCGCGCGCTCAAGACCCAGAAAAAAGTTGAATATGAAGAGATCTTAAAATTTCCTGAACCCTCTAACCACTCTAGGCGCACTGTGGCGATCGCTATTCATTTATCCCCTGTAATTCTCAATAAGGAAGTTCAAAGTGAGGACAAAATTGAGCAAATTATTGGCACCATCCATAATTTAAGTCATAAACGATTGGCACAATTAAATCGAGAACTCTTTACTTCCATGGTGGGCAATGACTCTGATGCCCTATCTGATGCTGTAATTGTGGTGGATCGTGATGGTGTGGTCAGATTTGTGAATCATGCGGCGGAGATTTTATTTAATCGGGAGGCACAGGAGTTAGAAGGACAACAGTTTGGACTGCCGATTGTTTCAGGCGAGAGAACAGAAGTTAATATTTTACGCAGAGATGGCAGATTTACCCCTGCTGAGATGAAAGTTTCAGAAACCCAAGGCGAAGATGAAATTGTCTATATTGTTGCCAGTTTGAAGGATATTAGTGTGCGAAAGTTGGCAGAGAAATCGTCACGGCTACGCGATCGCGCCCTTGCTGCTAGTAGCAATGGGATTTTAATCAGTGATGCCAAGCAGTCCGATAACCCAATTATCTATACCAATGCCAGCTTTGAGAGAATCACAGGTTACAGTTCCGCGGAGGTAGTTGGATCTAATTGTCGATTTTTACAAGGTAGCGATCGCAGTCAAGAAGGAATAGCTACCATGCGAGAGGCAGTAAAAAATGGACAACCGTGCTATACGGTTTTACGCAACTATCGCAAGGATGGCACTTTATTTTGGGTGGAGCTGTGGATCTCTCCTGTTTACAATGATTTAGGTGAATTAACCAACTTCATTGGCATCCAAAATGATATTACCTCTAGGATTTTAGATGCCAAGGAGAAAAATGAAAATGAAGAGATTTTGCGGACAGTCTTAACTGCAGTGAAGGAGGGAATTACCTTTAGCGATGAACAGGGAAAATTTGTAATTTTTAACCAAGAGATGGAAAATCTGACTGGTTACACGATCACTGAGGCAAAAGCCTGTTCTAGTTTTATGAACTTAATTCATCCCCACGATCAAGAGTTAGCGATCGCTCAAATTGAAAAGTTAAGACAATCTCACCTACCTGTAGAGTCAGAAGTTAAAGTTCATACAAAATCTGGAGTGGTTAAAAATGTTTTAGTTTCCACCTCCTTAGTCATGCTCAAGGGAAAAGTCATGTATTTGAGTGCCTATCGAGATATTACTGAACGCAAAGTAGCAGAAGAGAAACTTCGTCAAACCATGGAAAGAGAGAGATTAATTGGGGCGATCGCCCTGCGGATTAGAAAATCTTTAGATCTAACTGACATTCTTCAAAATACCGTGAACGAGGTGAGAGGAATGTTAAATAGCGATCGAGTCTTGATTTATCAATTTGAAAAAACTCTCAAAGGCAGAATTGTTGTTGAGTCGTTAGTTAGCCCAGAGTTGGGAACCCTTGGCAAAGAGGTAAATGACGATTGTTTTAGGCAAGATTATTTGATTGAACACCCCCAAGGTCGAGTTACGGTCATAAATGATGTCGATACTTCTAATCTAGACCCTTGCCACCGAGAATTTCTCCAGAGCTTTGGGGTCAGAGCTAATCTTGTGGTTCCTATTAACTTTATTGATCGAGTGTGGGGATTACTGATTGCCCATCAATGTCATGATGACAGGGCTTGGAAAGAAGATGAAATTACCTTGCTAACTGGGCTTGCTGAACAAGTAGCGATCGGAATTAGGCAAGCGGAGCTATTAAATAGAGAACAGACCTTAAATATGGACTTGGAACAATTGGTTGAGGAGCGGACTTCTAAACTGCGACAGGCATTGGTAAAGGAAAAGGAATTAGGAGAAATGAAGTCTCGGTTTGTCTCGATGGCATCCCACGAATTTCGTACACCTTTATCAATTATCCAAACTTCTAGCGATTTGCTAAAATTTTATAGCCACAAACTGAGCGAGTCTAAGCGGATTGAAAAACTAGATAAAATTCAAAAAGAAGTCAAAAATATGACGGAATTATTAGAGGATGTCTTAACCATAGGCAAGATTGAACTGAGAAAGTTAGATCTCAAACTAGTTCCAGTTGATTTAGATAAGTTCTGTCAAGAAACGATTGAAGAGTTTAATTCTGCCCTTAGTTCAGGTCACCAGATTAAATTTACGGTGAAAAATCCCCAAGGGAATAAGCCCGCAAATATACTGATCGATCCAAAATTAATGCGTCAGGTAATTGTTAACCTCCTTTCAAATAGCATTAAATATTCTGCGCCCAACAATGCACTCAACACTGAATTCAACTCTGAAGCAGTACAGGTAAATTTGCAGTATGATTTTGATGGTTTTGATCTGGAGTTTATTGATCATGGCATTGGTATTCCCTTACAAGATCAGCCCCGCATATTTGAGTCTTTCCAACGTGCCCATAATGTTGGGAATATACCTGGAACTGGATTAGGGCTAGCGATCGCTAAGACATCAGTAGATTTACATAAGGGCGAGATTAAAGTATGCAGCCAAGTAAATGTCGGTACAACTATTACCATTACTATCCCCTACCAATAATTTTCTTTAATTTCTTTTTCTAATTTCTTTTTTTAATTTTTAAAAGCGTAAAAATGACTAAAATTTTAGTAATTGAAGATACGGAATCCTTACGAGAAGAAATTATCGAAACTCTGGGTTTAGAAGGTTTTGAAGTTAAAGGTGCTGAAAATGGGGAGATCGGAGTGGAGATGGCAAAAAACTACCTGCCTGATTTAATTATTTGCGATGTGATGATGCCGAAGCTAGATGGTTATGGAACTTTAGAAGCTTTACAAAACTATACACCCACGGCAACAACTCCGTTTATATTTCTTACTGCTAAAGCCGATCGGGTAAATATGCGTCACGGCATGGAGCTTGGGGCGGATGACTATTTAACTAAACCCTTTGCCACGGGTGAATTACTGGGGGCGATCGCAGCCCAACTCAAAAAAATCCAAGTCCTAGAATCTCAATATGAAACTGTAATCCAAACCGCAATTATTAAGCACGATCGCAAAATTGAAGATTTGAAAGTTCTTAATGACCCTCTCACCAGCTTACCGAATCGGATTTCATTTCATCAACATCTAAAAGAATCAGTCCTCTATGCCCAAGCCCATCATTATTCTCTTGGCTTGATTTTGATTGATATTGATGACTTTAATATTATCAATAATTCTCTAGGACATAAGATTGGCGATATTCTGTTTAAGGCAATAGCCGAACGTCTACGCCGCCATGCTTCTGCCTGTGATCCTTTGGCACGAATGCAAGGCGATCAGTTTGGGTTAATATTGATTAATCAGCCTGAATTAGAAAATTTAAAGCTAGAGAACTTAAAACAATCAGTTCAGAAAATCCTTGAAGTTCTCGCTAAACCCTATAGTATTTTTGGACATGAAGTATTTATAACGGTTTGCCTTGGAATTGCACTTTATCCCCAAGATCATCTTGAGATTTCGGGATTAATTAAAAATGCGGATATGGCACTTTATTATGCTAAGTCCCAAGGTCGGAATAATTATAAATTCTATAGCTCTGATCTAAATCTTAGGCTATCTGAACAAATGGCGATCGAGAATAGTCTACGCCGTGCCTTTGAGCGTAAAGAATTTCGGCTTTATTACCAACCAATTGTTAATAGTTTTACCCGAAAAATCATAGGAGCAGAAGCTTTGCTCAGGTGGCAACATCCAGATTTAGGGATTGTTTTACCTGATAAATTTATCCTTTTAGCGGAGACCACGGGCATGATTTCCCAAATTACTGAGTGGGCGATCGCTCAGGCATGTACCCAACTAAAAGTGTGGCAAGAATTGGCAAATCTATACATGGCAGTGAATCTTTCTGCCTATAACTTCAAGCAAGATAACCTAGTGGAAATGATTGGGGCGACGATCAAAGCCTCAGAAGTTTCCTTCAGCCAAATCGAATTAGAAATTACAGAAAGTACGGTGATTCAGAGTACCAAGAATACTGTATCTGCTCTATCCAGACTGCGCCAACTGGGGATTAAAATTGCCGTTAATGATTTTGGGGTTGGTTACTCAGCGATCGGATATCTCAAGCATTTTCCTGTGGATAAGCTCAAAATTGATAAATATTTTATCCAAGATGTGTTGATTGATAAGCACGCTGCGGCAATCACCGAGGCTGTAATTGAACTGGCACATAGTCTTAATCTGGGTGTTGTGGCAACTGGTGTTGAGACGACCGAACAACTTAACTATCTTCAACAGCACCAATGCTCTCTAAGCCAAGGCTTCCTATTTAGCCCACCCCTACCTGCCGAACAGTTTACCCAGCTTTTGATCGGAGCGAATTTAATTAGGACTTACTCAGCATAAAAAGAAAACCTATATTTAAAGGGGGTTTGGGGCACAGCCCCAATTGAGGGTAGAGCCCTCAAACTCCCTACCACTAAGTTTCTATAAATTTGAATGCGTAAGTACTATTGATTACGGCTAAAAGGTGACGATCCTATATGTGCTTGCAAGGATCAAGGTGTTTGGAAGTATAATTGGGTCTGAATTCAAGTAGTTCGAGAGGCTTGTCCAAGATGATTGAAATGAAGGTAGCAGGCATTGCAGTAGATGCTGTCAGTCACAATCCCATTGTCTTGCTTCGAGATGGTACCCAACGGCGCGCGTTACCAATTTGGATTGGCGAATCTGAGGCAAAGGCGATCGTGATGGCACTGGATCCAAAGTCTTCGGCACGTCCTATGACCCATGATTTATTTACAAGTTTGTTGGGTGCTTTGTCAGCAAAATTAGAGAGAGTGGTGATTCACTCCCTGAAAAATAGTACCTTTTACGCTGTATTGACGATAAAAGTCGGTGAGATCAAAAAAGAAATAGATGCCCGTCCTAGTGATGCGATCGCCATCGCCCTCAGAGCAGACTGTCCAATTTGGGTAATGGAAGAAGTCGTAGTAGAGGCATCTATCCCTGTAGATCAAGCCGCAGATGAAGCCGATCGCCGAGCATTTCGTGAATTTCTAGCAGATATAGCACCTGGGGATTTTGTGGAAAAACCTAGCACTAATTCCTAATTAATTTATTCAGGGACAACTTGAATTTTAACTGTGGCAGTAACTTCAGCATGTAGTTTGATATCTACATCGTAGGTGCCAATTTGCTTGATATCTGGAACCGTAATTTCACGGCGGTCGATCTCTAGAGTCGATTTTGCCAAGATTAATTGGGCAACTTCGCGATCGGTAACGCTACCAAAGATTGAATCATTTTCACCAACAGCTTTTTTGATAATTAAAGTACCAATGACGCTGAGTGTAGCTTTACGAGCTTCAGCTTCTTGACGAATGGCAATTAGACGTTGACGTTCTTTTTCCTTGCGTCTTTCGACTTCTTTGGTAATGCCCGCAGTTGCCCTTACAGCCAAGGCATTAGGTAGAAGGTAATTTTGAGCATAGCCCGGAGCCACACTAACTAGCTCTCCTAATTTGCCAAGCTTGACTACATCTTTAGTCAGCATCACTTGTACATTACTTTTCGCCATGTTTTTGTCCTTTTTTCTTCTTAAATTATTAGCGCAAACTCTGGATTCAAACAAATCAAATCTCAACTTTGAATCACTAGATCAAGTTTAAGATAGGTTAAATTTTTTCAGGTCATTCAGTATATCTAAAATTAGCTTTGCAGTCTAGGATGTGATGGTGATTAAAAATATTTTAGAAAATATGCTGGATTCTAATTTGCACTCTAATCTTACTAAGACTTGGCACCATGGTTCAGATTTAGCTCTAAATTTAATTGACGCTTTGATCCAAAAATATCAATCTCAAGTTGATTTCCTAACTATTCGCATAGAACGCATAGAGGGGACAGATATTCTATTGCGGGGTGGTAAAGTCGAGACCTTGAGCACGGGCGTATCTGTCGGTGGACAGGTTAGGGCATATCATCGAGGCGGCTGGGGTTTGAGTAGTTTTAATAAGTTAGAAACCCTTGAGTTAAGAATTCAAGAGGCGATAGCTGGAGCCAGATGGGTTGGTAACGATGAAAATAACCTAGCACCTGCCCCTGTAATTAGAGATCAA
>JBBQHY010000018.1:0-15605 GCA_038324415.1 Pseudanabaenales cyanobacterium
AAAACATAACTACAAACGATGGGCATTTAATCAGTAATACTGATGATTCACTTAAAGCGGGCTCCAGAGGACCAACCCTACTTGAAGATTTTCATTTTTTAGAGAAAACCTCAAGCTTTGATCGCGAACGTATTCCCGAGCGGGTAGTTCACGCTAGAGGTTCAGGGGCACACGGATATTTTCAGCCCTATGCATCAATGGCAAAGTTTACCAAGGCAAAATTTCTACAAGATCCTTTGGTTAAAACACCAGTTTTTACGAGATTTTCAACAGTAGGTGGTTCGCGCGGTTCAGCCGATGCCGTCAGAGATGTACGCGGCTTCTCAGTTAAGTTTTATACCGAGGATGGCAACTACGATATTGTTGGCAACAACATTCCTGTTTTCTTTATTCAAGATGCCATCAAGTTTGCCGATCTAGCACATGCGATTAAACCCGAACCAGATCATGAAATGCCCCAAGCTTCAACCGCACATCCGAGCTTCTGGGACTTTATTTCGCTCATACCAGAATCAACGCACATGATCATGTGGCTGCTATCCGATCGCACACTCCCTAGAAATTTTCGGACAATGCAGGGGTTTGGTATTCATACTTTTCGCTGGGTAAATGCTGAAGGTAAGTCTCGCTTTATTAAATATCATTGGAAACCGATCGCTGGAGTTCACTCCAATGTATTTGATGAAGCCCAAAAGATCGCAGGTAAAGATCCAGACTTCCATCGCCGCGATCTATGGGAATCAATTGAAAAAGGTAATTTTCCAGAATACGAATTGGGCGTACAAATTATTGAAGAAGAAGATGAATTTAAGTTTGACTTTGATATTTTGGACTCAACTAAACTAATTCCAGAAGAGTTGGTTCCAGTCACTCCTATTGGCAAGATGACACTAAATCGGAATCCCGATAATTTCTTTGCTGAAACCGAACAAGTTGCCTACCGCCCCTCAAATATAGTCTCAGGGATTGACTTTAGTGACGATCCGCTCTTGCAAGGTCGTTTGATGTCTTATCACGATACTCAACTACATCGTCTAGGTAGTCCCAACTTCGTGCAGTTACCGATCAATCGCCCCGTCTGTCCTTTTCATAATAACAATCAAGATGGACGGATGCAGATGGAAGTAAAAACCAGTCGCGTTAACTATTCACCAAATTCTCTGGGCGATAATCTGCCTGCTCCAGCTTCGGAAGCGGAAGGAGGTTTTGTCCATTTTGCCGCGCGGGTAGAAGGTCATAAGATTCGCGAACGTAGTCCTAGTTTTGCCGAACACTTTAGTCAAGCTACACTCTTTTGGAATAGTCTTTCCGCAATCGAAAAAGATCACCTTGTAGCAGCCGCTCATTTTGAATTAGGTAAAGCTAAGGATAAAAATGTCCAGCAACGGATGTTAGAGCGATTTAATAATGTTGATCGCGAATTAGTAGAACGAATTGCTGAAGGTATAGGTATGGAAGCACCAGCAGAATCTGGAACGCCCAATCATGGCAAAAAGTCCGCAGCCCTCAGTCAAGAAAATACTGCAAAAACTTTAAAAGGTCGGAAGGTCGCAATCTTAGTATTAAATGGAGTTGACGGAGACCAGTTTATAGCTATGATGCAAGCCTTGAGTAAAATGGATGTGGCAGCTGAAGTTATATCCAAATTTGGCGGCACTATTAAAAATATTGCTAACAAAGAGATAGAAGTAAATCATACCTTCTTAACTGCTGCCTCAGTCATGTTTGATGCTGTCTACGTTCCAGGGGGATCTCAAAGCATTGATGCCTTAAAGACAAATAGTGAAGCTCTCAACTTTATTAATGAAGCCTTTAAGCATTGCAAGCCGATCGCTGCATCAGGCGAAGGAGTAGATCTTTTAATGGAGCTAAACCTCAAAGGAATCAATCTAGGTAAAAATAATGACAAAGTGAAATCAGAATTGGGTGTAGTTACCAGTCATGATGTCACCAAAATGGAGTCATTTTCTAAAATCTTTATAGAATCTATCAAAGTACATCGTCATTGGCAGCGATCGGAATTAGTAACTTAAATTAATTTCCTAAAACAGATAAAAAGGGACTGCAAAAGATTAACTTCCAAAGTAGCCCCTATCAAACTATAGATTTCTATGTTTCCTTATCAATTAGGTGAACTTTGCTACTATCAACAATTCCAACCACTAAAACCTCATCTTTATAAAATAGATCGTCAGAAAAGATAAGCTGATTTAGTGGAGTGGGAGAATCTTTTTCTAAAATTATTCCTAAATTTTTAGCATAAAGCCCAGCTACTTATATATTGTGAGTCCTAGATGTCAATATGCTTTTTGTATCTTAGGACTTACGCAGAAGCTGGAACGAGTTAGAGCCGATTAAATATGAGTGGAAGTAATTAAGAGAATGAAATATAGCAAATTAGACTACTGCCAGTATCTCTTACTCCCCTCCCACCGTAGAAATATACACAGTTTAAATGGGGTTAAGGGGCAAAGTCCCTTCGTGGGGGCTGCGCCCCACACCCCCAAAAGACTAATCTTTGACTGGGAAGGGAGTAAATAATCATTTAAACTACACAATTACAAACTTAGCAGATCGTAAAGAAAATACAGTCATAACTAAATTAACCGCTAACCCTTCTATTCTTATGAATTTTGTCTAAGTCCTAAGATTATAATTGATGAGTTAGGATATAACGTCCCCAAATATATCAGTGGAGAGGTTCTGGCAAAGACTGGTGATAGTATAGGTAAGGCTAAACGAAGCAGAAAATCTAAGTTGTGAGTCTTAGGAATCCCTCAGTTTATTAGGTACGTAAATGTCAAGGTAACTTCTATGGCGATACTGAGAAAATCTGAAGAAAGAGGACACGCTAATCATGGTTGGTTAGAAAGCTACCACACATTCTCCTTTGCAAGTTATCACGATCGCGACCATATGGCATTTCGGTCTTTGCGGGTAATTAATGAAGACTTTATTCAGCAAGGTATGGGCTTTGGAACTCATTCTCACAAGGATATGGAAATTATTACCTACGTGCTTGAAGGTGCCCTAGAACATAAAGACAGTATGGGCAATAGTTCAGTGATCTATCCTAGTGAAGTGCAGAGATTAAGCGCAGGTACTGGTATTACCCATAGTGAATTTAATCATTCCAAAGTTGATCTCGCCCATATCTTGCAAATTTGGATTTTGCCAGATCGCAATGGCATTAAACCAGAATATGAGCAAAAGGCTTTTACAGTTAACGAGAAGCAAGACAAATTAAAACTTGTTGTCTCTAAAGATGGTAGAGATAATTCCGTTACAGCCCATCAAGATTTAAATATCTATGTGGCAATTATTAGCACTAATTCTGAACTTGCCTATACTATCCCTGAAAATCGCTATGCTTGGCTGCAAGTTGCCAGAGGTAAAGTAATTGTGAATAATTTAACCTTAGCTGCGGGTGATGCCGTGGCGGTTGAAACCTCTGAAATCTTAAATTTAATTGGACAGGAAGAGTCTGAAGTCTTAATTTTTGACTTGGCTTAATGAGTTTAATTGGTTAATTTAACGGTGAAAGTTAAATTCTTATTTGCTTGTGTCTGTGACTCGCCAACTTAACTTCAGATTAATCCAAAAGTTCCAAACCGTAACTATAGCGATCGCCAACAAATTTGCAAGTTGGTAATGAATATGCAAAATATTGAAAAACAGATTTAGTAAAAGGACATTTAAGCCCAGCCCAATCAGGCAGACTAGATTAAATTTAGCAAACCGTTTAAGCTTAGATTTCCAAGCTGTTTGTTTAGAGCTTAAATCATTAAATGTCCAAGCATCATTCCAAATAAAGTTATTAATGATGGCAACTTCACCAGCAATAAACTTACTGCGAGTTAGCCCCCAACCTAAAGCATTAGGATCGTGAAGTAAATACAACACAGTCATATCCACAAATACGCCACTAAAACCCACCAAGCCAAACCGCAAAAATCGCTGAAACTCTCCTAAAGATAAGCGCAGTCGCAAAAGATGGCTAATATATTCTAGGTATTGCTTCCAAGTCACCTTACTTTCGCCTTCCTGCCGTTCTTGAAACACATAACCCACCTCGGTGATTTTGGAAATTGATCCTCTAGCTAAAACCTCAATTAAAATTTTGTAGCCAATAGGATCAAGGGGGCGATCGCAAATTACGCCTCTACGCACCACAAAATAGCCACTCATAGGATCTGTAACCCTCCCAATGACTCCAGGCAGAATAATTAGACCTAATAATTGCGCTCCCCTTGATAAAAATCTACGAGCCAAATTCCAGTTACTTACACCACCTGTATCGACGTGACGACTGGCAACCGCTAAATCTGCCCCATTTTTTACTGCCTCTATTAGCTTTAATAATCGCTCTGGTGGATGTTGCAGATCGCCATCAATGACACCCAGTACTTCACCATCAGCATTTTGCCATCCGCGAATTACGGCAGTTGATAGCCCTCTTTCGCCTTTACGCCGTATCACTTGCAGTTGAGGATATTCAATAGTTAAAGATTCTGCCACTTCCCAAGTGCGATCAGGGCTGTCATCGTCAACTAAAATCAGTTCGTAATTATTGGGGAGATATTCATCTAATAATTTAGTTAAAACCGCAACTAAGTCTTTAATATTTTGGGACTCGTTATAGGTAGGGATGACTAAAGAGAAATAAAGCGATCGCTCCTTAGGACTTGAAATTTTCAAACTGGGAATTTCTAAAGAGTTCGATAAATTGGTTGCCATATTGATCCAGATCTAAATCCTAAAAATTACCGACTCTAAGTTTGCGTTCAAATACTTTACAGGATTTATTTATACACTTAGGAGGGCTAATCGGAGTTTAGGGAATTAAATTGCAGCGGTTCGAAAAATTGGTGGTACTATTGAAAAGGACTTGTTGTATTTGTTACATAAAAAGTGAATAAAGTAATTATCACCGTTTCTTGTGGCTGGCATCTAGACGTTAAGTTAGATGAAAAAAGGCAGTCCGATCCCGCCCTATCTTGGGATGACACTTGTGAAGGTCCCAGTATAGTCTGATCGACCTGATAACTATAAGGGTTGTTCTAAAAATTGATACACAACCTTGGTCGATCGCTTCTTGAACAGAAGAAAAACTTTAAATATTTTTCAAATCGAATAATCGGTAATCGCATTTTTAA
The DNA here is from genome assembly GCA_038324415.1 of Pseudanabaenales cyanobacterium. Classification (GTDB taxonomy): domain Bacteria; phylum Cyanobacteriota; class Cyanobacteriia; order Pseudanabaenales; family Pseudanabaenaceae; genus PCC-7502. The sequence continues at coordinate 5,157 of JBBQHY010000018.1, forward strand.
GAGGGCTAATTTTTCTTAGTAAATGTTTGATTTTGGTTCCTAGAGATTTATCTCTAAGGCTGTACCTCCGATTTATGCCGTCCCTATGTAAATCCTCTCAAGTAAAACGCCTCAAAATTAATAAATAGGAAAATAATCATGAAACGTGAAGTATTGCTTAAAGAAACTGTAGAACATATCGATATCAAAGCCTTTGACGTGATCGGTTTAGTTGATGCTATGGGTAAAACTGCATTTCAAGGTAGAAATCTTGGACGTGCCGCTCGCATCTATGACACCATGATCGCCGACCCAGACTGTGCAATCATTTTGTGCCTTGCGGGTTCATTGTTTAGTGCTGGTTTGAAAGGGGTTGTCTATGACCTCATTGCCAATAATATGGTGGATGCGATCGTCTCGACAGGTGCCAATATCGTCGATCAGGATTTCTTTGAAGCCCTTGGATTTCGTCATTACATCGGTGATCCTTTAGCCGATGACACCATTCTTAGAGAAGCACATGTTGATCGTATCTATGATACCTATATTGATGAAGATCAGTTGAGAGTTTGTGACATGACGATTGCGGAAATTGCCGAAACCTTACCTCATCGCGCTCACTCTTCCCGCGAATTCATTCATGCTATGGGAGCATACTTAGATTCCCATGCCAAAAATCGTCATTCTGTAGTTTTAGCTGCCTATCAGCATCAAGTTCCGATTTTTGTCCCTGCCTTTAGCGATTGTTCGGCTGGTTTCGGTTTAGTCCACCACCAATGGTATTCTCCCGAGTCCCATGTCACTATTGATTCTGTCAAAGATTTCCGCGAACTAACTCAGTGCAAGTTGGCTTCTAACCACTCTGGCTTATTAATGATTGGTGGTGGAGTTCCCAAAAACTTTGCTCAAGATACAGTTGTAGCCGCAGAACTTCTAGGCTTTGAAACCGCTATGCACAAGTATGCCGTTCAAGTCACCGTTGCCGATGAGCGCGATGGAGCTTTGTCTGGTTCGACCTTAAGAGAGGCGCATTCTTGGGGGAAAGTAGATATCGCTACCGAGCAAATGGTATTTTCTGAAGCCACTCTGGCTATGCCTTTGATTGCTGGCTATGCTTATCACAAGCGCAATTGGTGCGATCGTACTCCTCGCAATTTCGCCAAATTATTCCAACAACCTCAGGTCTTGGTCACAGTTTAATTTAATACCTTCACTTTCTTCTCATTAGAATGAAAGGAAAGTTAAAGGAGGTAATTGTAAATACTTAAAAGGAAGTCTCAGTCTTGGGCTTCTTTTTTTTGCATATTTAGTCTGAAGCCGAATTTGTAGGAAGACTCAGTTCAATTTCAGACTTCTCATTTTCCACTAAGTCAATTGCTACAGTTGGTAAAGATGCCCCTGCTAATCCACGTTTAATGCGATCGGGAGTATAGCTACAAGTGACAAACAAAGGATATAAATACTCACCTTTTTCGTTCATAATTTGATGATGTTTCCAAGGTAAGAGCCAGCTATATTCATTACCCAACATCACTTCTACCTGTCGCCACCGATTTAATAAGCCCGAAAATTCCTCATCAGGTCGATGGATAAAAATAAAAATTTCCTTACCAGTTTTAATCTTCCATTCGGGATCGCACATAATCAAAGCGACATCACACATTAATTGAAAATTCCGATCATTCTCCTTAGAATTTGTAACTTTAATCACGGGTAATGGCAAGGTAATCAGGCTGTCTGCAGGTCGGCGCAAGCTAGGAATTAATTCAAAGTAGGGTCTATATTGCTTTAATAAGTTAATGGCTTCTAGTTGATTACTATAGGCGCAAAGTAGGGTTTCGTAGAGAATTTGATTGTTTGTCATCTTATCCTTATCGTCAAAAATAAAGTTTGAACCACTAAAACAGTCACAATGTTTGAGGTAGATTTAATTAGGGGATTTATTAAAACTTTAATCAATATAGCAATTTCTAATCTTTATTAACCCAAAACCGTGACTATGCTTGACCTAATTCCATCACCTATTCCACCTGTAGTTTTTTTGGTGTTGCAAATTGGGGCGATCGCCCTATGGTTGGCAGGAGTTTTACTGTTAGCAGAGATTTTACGGCGGTGGCAGGGAGAATCAGAGTTAGTTCGTAAAGTTGTTCACATCGGTACAGGAAATATTCTATTTCTAGCTTGGGGATTAAAAATACCTCTATGGGTATGCCTAATTGCCTGTATCAGCTTTAGTATTATTGCTTATATCTCTTACCTCAAACCGATTTTACCGATGCTTAATAGTGTAGGGCGTAAAACTTTGGGAGTGTTTTATTATGCCGTGAGTATTACTTGCTTGGTGATATGGTTTTGGAGTATTAATCTTCCCGAATATGCCGTTGTGGGGGTATTAGTCATGACATGGGGTGATGGTTTAGCGGCTTTGGTTGGGCAAAAATGGGGAAAAAATCCCTATTATTTTATGGACAGTAAGAAAACTTGGGAAGGTTCTCTGGCAATGCTTTTTGTCAGCTATATAGTTATTGTTGTAGTTTTGGCGATCGCAAATGAATTCTCAGTATTTACTTGGATAATTCCGATACCAGTGGCAATTATTGCTACTATCCTTGAAGCAATATCTCCAGGTGGTACCGATAACTTAACTGTTCCCCTTGCCAGTGGATTCCTTTGTTATGGTCTGGTTGAAATAGTTGGGATGATTGCTTAGTCAGGATTTCACAGATTAAGATTTTACAGATTATTTTAATTATCCTAAAAATATGGATTTTCCTCAAGTTAGCTATAAAAATTCTAATGCGCCCCAGCTTTTGTCAGAGGCTCTTCACACAATCGGGTTTGTGGTTCTGTCTGAGCATCCCATTGATCCCAATCTAATCACTGAAGTCTATGCAGAATGGGCAGAGTTTTTTAGTTCAGTCGATAAAAACCTCTACACATTCGACCCCAAAGTACAGGCAGGGTATTTTCCCTTTCAAACCGAGACTGCCAAAGGCTATACGAAACCTGACTTAAAAGAGTTTTTTCATTTATACAGATCGCACAATCTACCTAATCAAATGAGCGATCGCAGCTGGCAATTATTTCAAAAGTTAATTGATTTGGCAGTCGAATTATTAGCTTGGATCGAGGCAGTCTCTCCTGAGTCAGTTCGGACTAATTTAACTATGCCGCTACCAGCCATGATTAAAGATAGCCAAGAAAACTTACTACGAATTTTGCACTATCCACCGTTAACCTCAGAACACACCGATGGGGCAATCCGCGCCAACCCCCACGAAGATATTAATTTAATCACTCTACTGCCAGCCGCAACTGCTATGGGCTTGCAAGTTCTAGATAATTTTGGAGTTTGGCATGAAGTACCTTCTAATTTAGGGGACATTGTGATTAATGTCGGTGATATGCTGCAACTGGCGACTGGAGGTTACTATCGCTCCACAACCCACAGAGTTATTAATGGCAAGTCTGCCCATATCTCTAGATATTCTATGCCGATGTTTCTTCATGCTTGTCCTGATGTTGTTCTATCTGGAACTAAGACTGCTAGAGCATATCTCCAAGAAAGATTACGGGAGATTGGACTGATTACTTAATTTTTTAATCTAAGGCTTGGGTTTTATCTACTTTTTAACCACTTGCAGTCTGCCTTCAGGATCGGTTTTTACTGCCATCCCCAGTTTATCTAGTTCGTCCACAGCAATTTGAAAGGTATTCTGATCAACGGCTGCGGTTAAAACCGCACCCCAAGCCGCAATTCTGGCTGACTTACTATTAGGGTCTTTGCTCAAAAATTCCGCAGATTCCCGAGAAGATTCTGCCACAAATTTTGTTTCGGCTAGAGCATCGGCGGGAAAATTAGCTCGATCTGCATATTCTGCGGCTTTAAGATAAGAGCGTCTAGCAGCAGCAATATCACCTAAAAATAGTAATTCATCGATCGCCCTACGTCGCCATACCGTGTAAGCATCATATTGGATTTCGGGAGAGATAAATGGTAATCCTTTTTTGTATAAGGAGATCGCCCGATCTGGTCGACCTGCCGACACACTAACACTATTAGACATAAATAGGTAGGAATAAATATGCCTAGGATCACGACTGATAATCACATCAAAATAATCTGGACTCAAACCATAACCAGTCTTGTTCTCTACCCTTGCGACATCGTCTCCAAAGTATTGTAAAAATCCTAAGAAAGTCATATTGGCAATCATATTATTAAAACCAAAACCTTTAGGTGGTAATTGATTCAAAAACTTAAGGCGGGATCTTTCTTGATCAATCCACTTTTGATCGGCGGCAATCGTTTGTCCAGACACCTTTTTGTTAAGTCGAGGTAGCTGTAAACATACTACAATCAGACCCAAAGCGGCGATCGCCCCAATATTAATAGCTAATTTAATCAGTTTCATAGGAATTTTCTATTCTTCAGGGTTAATGCCAAGCGATCGTAATCATTGCTAAACAACAATTATTTTAGGCAATTTTAGGTACCCTTAAGTTTTAGATTTACCCTAGTTCGGTAAACCACACTGTAGAAATTGCGCTAATTCAGCTAAATTAGCACTCAGCAGTCGAGAGTGCTAATTTAACGGCGCTCTGAATCATGGGTGCTAAATAGTATTGTTTTTGGATTAAAAGCTATGGCAACAATGTCTTTAAATGTCTCTACCGTGAAGCCCCTAGGCGATCGCGTATTCGTCAAAATTAACGAGAAAGAAGAAAAAACCGCAGGTGGCATCTTTTTACCCGATACAGCTAAAGAAAAGCCTCAAATCGGTGAAGTTTCAGCAGTTGGTGCTGGCAAACTTGATGACAATGGTATACGTCAGCCTTTAGAAGTCAAAGTTGGGGATAAGGTTCTGTACTCCAAGTACGCTGGCAACGAGGTCAAAATTGATGGCGTTGAATATGTGCTTTTGGCAGAAAAAGATATTTTGGCAATCGTCTCCTAAATCTTAAATCATCGGTCTTGAGTGTATATAGAACTTCAATTAGATTGCTCAATTTGAAGGTTCTCAATCAATCGAAATTAATTTAATTAAGGCTAGAAAATCATGGCAAAGCGAATTATATATAACGAAGATGCCCGTCGTGCCCTCGAACGTGGTATGGATATTTTGACCGAAGCGGTAGCTGTTACCCTCGGCCCAAAAGGTAGAAATGTAGTTTTGGGCAAGAAGTTTGGTTCTCCCCAAATTATTAATGATGGTGTCACGATCGCCAAAGAAATCGAATTAGAAGATAACGTCGAAAATACTGGCGTAGCTTTAATCCGTCAAGCTGCTTCTAAAACCAATGATGCTGCTGGTGATGGTACAACTACTGCCACCGTATTAGCCCATGCGATCGTTAAAGAAGGCATGAGAAACGTCGCCGCTGGTGCTAATGCTATTTCCCTCAAGCGCGGAATTGATAAAGCTTCTACCTTCTTGGTAGAGAAAATTGCCGCTCATTCTCGTCCTGTCGTTGATTCCAAGTCGATCGCCCAAGTCGGAGCAATTTCCGCTGGTAATGATGAAGCTGTCGGACAAATGATTGCAGATGCCATGGATCGAGTTGGAAAAGAAGGCGTAATTTCCCTAGAAGAAGGTAAGTCTATGACTACCGAACTAGAAATTACCGAAGGTATGCGTTTTGATAAAGGCTATATCTCTCCTTATTTTGTAACTGATTCCGAACGGATGGAAGCAGCCCTAGAAGAACCTTTCATTCTAGTTACAGATAAGAAAATTAACCTAGTTCAAGACCTCGTTCCCGTCCTCGAACAAGTAGCCCGCACAGGCCGTCCTCTGTTGATCATTGCTGAAGATATTGAAAAAGAAGCGCTAGCAACTTTAGTTGTTAACCGTCTGCGTGGCATTTTGAATGTTTGTGCTATTAAAGCACCTGGATTTGGCGATCGCCGCAAGGCAATGCTAGAAGATATTGCTGTCCTCACGGGCGCCCAAGTCATCACCGAAGATGCAGGACTGCGTTTGGATACAGTTAAGCTAGAATCTCTAGGTAAATCTCGTCGGATTGTCGTCACCAAAGACACCACTACCATCGTTGCTGAAGGTAATGAAGTCGCAGTCAAGACCCGTTGCGAACAAATCCGTCGTCAAATCGAAGAAAGTGATTCTTCCTTTGATAAAGAAAAACTCCAAGAACGCCTTGCTAAACTAGCTGGTGGAGTTGCAGTTATCAAAGTTGGTGCTGCCACTGAAACTGAAATGAAGGATCGCAAGTTCCGTCTTGAAGATGCCATCAACGCTACTAAAGCGGCTGTAGAAGAAGGTATCGTTCCCGGTGGAGGCACAACCTACGCTCACCTCGCTCCTGAACTAGAAACTTGGGCACTTGCTAACCTCAAGGCTGAAGAACTAACTGGTGCCTTGATCGTTGCCAAAGCTCTACTATCTCCAGTTAAGCGCATCGCTGAAAATGCTGGGCAAAACGGTGCTGTTATTGCGGAAAGAGTTAAGGAAAAAGACTTTAATACTGGCTACAACGCAATGACTAACGAGTTTGAAGATATGTTTGCGGCTGGGATTGTCGACCCTGCGAAGGTAACTCGTTCAGCATTGCAAAATGCAGCTTCCATCGCTGGCATGATTCTAACTACAGAATGTATTGTCGTTGATAAGCCTGAAGAAAAGGCTGCTGCGCCTGCTGGTGGTGGCATGGGTGGAGACTACGACTACTAAGTCTAGCTAATTCATTTCTCACTAAAACAATTAATTGGGGTGGTAATACTCCTTTTCAAAGATTTGTCTTTGGGGGCGAGGTTCTGCCCCATTTCTGTTTTGAGATATTTTAAAACCTACCGTAAATAATTAGCTGATCGCAGGGTTGCCGAGTTAGACTGATTCTTTAGCTAATAGATTGCACAAATTTACTAATGCGATCGCAGCCCTTTTTAATCGTTTCAATATCGGTGGCATAGGAGAGTCGGACGTTAGTCTCTACGCCAAAAGCAATACCAGGAATAATTGCCACTTGTTGTTGTTCCAATAGCATTTCTGCAAACTTAAACGAACTTATACCTAGCTTCGTAATATTAGGAAATAGATAAAAAGCTCCATCTGGTTTCAAACAAGTTAAGTTGGCAATTTGCGATAAACCTGCATACATAACTTCTCTTTTTGCCGCAAAGGATAGACGCATTTCTTCGACACAATCTTGGGATTCATTGAGAGCAGCGATCGCCCCATACTGAGCAAAGGTGCAAATATTAGAAGTACTGTGTCCTTGGATTAAAGTTGCCGCTTTAATAATTTCCAGTGAAGCCGCCAAATAGCCGACGCGCCAGCCTGTCATTGAATATGCCTTGGCAAAACCACTACTTATAATTGTGCGATCGTATATTTCAGGAATTGCACCAATACTAAAGTGCTGGGCACCATCGTAGATAATCTTTTCGTAAATTTCATCAGACACCACAAACACCTGCTCATGGCGAAGTAATACTTCCGCTAATGCTCTAATCTCGGCAGGAGTATAAACCATACCTGTGGGATTGGAAGGGGAATTGAGGACAAATAGCTTGGTTCGAGGTGTAATTGCCGCTTCAAGCTGTTCGGGGGTAATTTTATAACCGTTAGCCTCGTCAGTCTTGACAAATTTTGGAATGCCCTGTGCCAGTTTTACCATTTCTGGATAGCTCACCCAAAACGGAACAGGAATAATTACTTCATCCCCAGCATTCAGTAGCGCCATCATCAGGTTATAAAGAGAATGCTTACCGCCATTAGTACAAATAACCTGCTCGGGGGCGTAGGTTAATTGGTTATCTCTTAAGAGCTTAGAAGCGATCGCCTGCCTAAGTTCAATAATTCCAGCAGCGGCTGTATATTTAGTTTTGCCCTGATCTAGTGCTAATTTTGCTGCTTCTTTAATATGATTAGGAGTATCAAAATCTGGCTCTCCTGCGGCAAAGCTACAAACATCAATTCCACTTGCCCGCAAAGACTTAGCTTTAGCATCAATTGCTAAGGTCAAAGAGGGCGTAACTAGACCAACTCGATTTGCCAAATTCATTTTACACTTCCCGAAAATGCTCACAGTTCAATCTGTGGTAAATAATTAGAAACGCATTCTAGCAAACTGCCCACTATATTATGTTCCTATGCAACCATTATTAATGCCACCATTTTTAAACCTAGGGGTAAAATCAGGGCAAAAAGTTTGTGTAATTGCTCCTAGTGGGGCTTTAAGAGAACCTGAGCGGTTTGAACAAGGAGTCGAGATTTGGCGAAGTCATGGCTATAAAGTTCAGATTCCCGAAAATATTTATCAAAATTGGGGATATTTAGCGGGTACAGATCGCGAGCGCCTCCAGCAATTTTTAGAAGCATGGCATGATCCTGACTGTGTAGCAATTATTACTGCCCGAGGCGGCTATGGCTGTACTCGACTTTTAGAAAAATTAGTTTGGCAAGATTTTAGCCCTAATCCAAAATGGTTAATTGGATTTTCCGATATTACGGCTTTATTGTGGGGGCTAGCCGTAAATTTAAGTATTGCCAGTGTGCATGGAGCCGTTCTAACAACCTTGGGAGAAGAGCCAGATTGGTCAAGTCAAAAACTATTTGATTGGCTCCAGGGTGAAGCGGAAACTATTACCTTGGCTGGTAAGGGCTGGGGAAATGGCAAAGTTACGGGCGTTTTATTAGCAGGAAATCTCAATGTTGCTACTCACCTGATTGGCACATCAGCATTTCCAAATCTCGAAAACGTGATCTTGGCATTAGAAGATGTGGCAGAAACTCCCTACAAAGTAGATCGGATGTTGACAAAATGGCGAATGTTAGGACTACTGGAAAAAGTTAAAGGCATTGCCCTCGGTCGGTTTAGCCGCTCCGAACCTGCACCAGATTATCCCAGTCTATCTATGGTTGAAGTTTGGCGCGATCGCTTAGAAGATTTAAATATTCCCATTATCTCAGACCTACCCTTTGGTCACGATGGCACAAATGTTCCTTTGGTAATTGGGGCTGAAGCTCAACTAGATAGTGATACAGGACTTTTAACCTATTGGCGTACCGAATCCTAATTTATATACCTAGGATGGAATTTTTTCAAGGGCATACTGTTTTCGAGTAGCGATCGCAAATAGGAATACAAAGAATGTTAAAACTCCTGCCAGATAGAGAGGATGGCTATAGGTAGAAGGGTCAGATTGATGAATCAAGGCACCTGCAATAACTGGACCAAAAGCATTGGAAACATTTAAGTAGGAGGCATTTAAGCCCAAAGCTGTACCTTGGTAATCAGCACTAGAGTTTAGGGAAATTAGGGTAGTAATCATGGGCTGCACTAGAGCATTAAATAATGAGAACAAAATACTAACCAAAATAAAATAAGTAAGGTCAGGAAAAATTGGCATCAATATAAAACATAAACCTCGAATAAATAAAGCAAATAATAATATCTGCACCAGACTAAACTTCTTAGTCAAAAATGGTACTCCCACAACTTGCATAGTTAAAATTAATACCCCAAACATCACAAACATCAAGGTTAAAGCTTGATTATCTTGTCTTAACACATGAATAAAGTAAGGCTGAAAAGCAAAAGTAAAAACTGTAAAAGTTGTGCCAATTAAAAAGTTAATAATCAGTAAAATTCCGAGCTTAGGAATTCTTAAACCCTTAATTAAATTACCTAAGCCTAAATCAAAAATATTTTCTGCTTTTTTAGCTTTTGTCTGCAAAGTTTCAGGTAGGAAAAAGATTGTAACGATAAGGGCAAAGCCTGCGATCGCACTGGAAACCAAAAATCCTGCACCTAAAGAAACTTTCTGAGCAAAGAAGCTAGTAGCAGGTCCAAATATAAATCCCAAGCCGAAGGTCGCTGCACTAAAAATGCCAAATGCTTTTGCCCGCTCTTGAGGCTTAATCACATCAGAGACCACAGCCTGAGCCACAGAAACATTTCCACCCGTAATCCCATCAAGGAATCTGGCAAAAAATAAAACAAAAGCACTATCAGCCGTACCTGCCATAAAGTTGGCGATCACAGTACCAAGTAAACTCACTACCAAAAAAGGTTTACGTCCGTAGCGATCTGATAGCTTACCAATGATGGGCGTGGAGAAAAACTGCGAAAAAGCGTAGATGGAAAATAGCAAACTGGTTTGTAAATCCGTAAGGTCAAATTTTTTCCCATATAAGTACAAAATGGGAATCAGAATGGTAAAGCTAATCGAATTAGCAAAGGCAATTAAAGTCGTGATCCAGAAATTTTTAGGCATTTTCAACAGTTTACTTCCTTCACAAGTTTAAAAGATTTGCCCAAAGTTAGCAGATCAAGATCTAGCCTAGAGCTTAAATTAACCCAGCAACAATATTAATAGTTAGAGCCAAAATTGCCATGTTAAAAATAAAAGCCAACAGTCCATGGACAAAAGCTAACCTTCTTAAGGAATGAGACGAAATTGTCACATCCGAAACTTGAGATGTCATGCCAATCACATAGGAAAAA
>JBBQHY010000019.1:0-15605 GCA_038324415.1 Pseudanabaenales cyanobacterium
ATATCTAATCTTTTCTATTGCTGAAAAATCCGTAGAAAAGTCGGCAACTCTTATCGAAATACTCATATATCCGATTAAACCATATTTAGTTAAAGGGAAACTCTAAGGCAATTTCTCCTAGTCTTCCTTTACGAAAATCATTCAGAATCAAGTCGGCAACTCGCTTTAGGTCACCATTATAGCGATCGCCCTTTGCCATAGCCAGAATATATTCCATGCCATTTAGGTTTTCTGTGCCAATTCCATATTTTTTATGCAGAGGTACGCCAATTTCTTTAAATTGATCCACAGCCGCCGCTGCAATTAAAACACTATCGTAAGCTGCCTGTCCGATGTCATCACAAATTGCTAACTTAACAGCTGCCTCTTGATCCCCCAATAAAGTTGGTAAATTACCCGGAGTATCCAACAGCTCGATTTCCTCAGAAATCCGAATCCACCGTAGCTGACGAGTAACTCCCGGACGATTAGAACTTTGCGCTATCCTCTTATTTAATAAACGATTAATCAAAGCAGATTTACCCACATTTGGAAAGCCAATAATCCCAGCTCGTACTGGTCTGGGTAACATTCCTCGCCCCCGTCGTCGCTCATTAACTCCCACTCCCGCTAATTGTGCCGCTTTAAGTAATGCTTTAATCCCTTCACCGTCCTTGGCATTGGTAAAAAATACTTCTTGCCCTTCATTCATAAACCACTTTTGAAGTTGCCTTTGATGAGTTACCGAAACCATATCAAGACGATTAAGCACTAATAAATGACTGCGACCTTCCGTCCAAATCGGCATTTTCGGGTGAGCACTAGCAAGGGGAATTCTGGCATCTCTAACTTCGATCACCACATCCACTCGTTTTAATTGCTCGGCTAAAGCTTTCTCAGCTTTGGCAATATGACCTGGATACCATTGAATAAGTGGGCTTGACATGTTAATCTCAACAACAAAAATTTAATAGGCTTTGACTAGAGGCGATTTTGAGGTAATAATCGCCTCTAGCACTAATTTGAATCTCGCGGCGATCGCTCTCAGGTAGTCTAGAAAAACTTAATTTTAAGTAAGCTTTGGGTAATGCCTGTAATCTTTCCGCCCACTCGATCGCTACGATCCCAAGCGGAAAGTCAACCCCACGCCAATACTCTTCTAAATGTAACTCTTTTACCTCTTGGCTACTCAATCTATATAAATCCATGTGATAAAAATTTAATCTGCCACAGGTATATTCATCAATTAGCGTAAAAGTAGGACTAGTCACAGTTGCCTCAATGCCCAGCCCCGCCGCGAAAGCCTTAGCAAAAGCCGTTTTTCCACTTCCCAAATTACCCTCAAGCAATAAAATTGATCCCACCTCTAATAAATCTGCAAGTATTGAAGCGATCATATTAGTATCACCCAAGTGATTAGAAGTTAAAACTAAAGATTGATTCCCCATACATAAACTCAAAAAAATAATGCTGTAAGGAATTTAATTTCCCCACAGCATCAAAATACATCTAGAAAATACGAATAGACTACTTAATAATCTTAGTTACAACACCTGAACCTACTGTACGTCCGCCTTCTCTAATTGCAAAACGCATTTCGTTTTCAATAGCGATCGCGTTAATAAGCTCAACAGTCATCTTGATGCGATCTCCAGGCATAACCATTTCAGCGTCAGAACCATCATCAGCAGTAAATGCTTTGATCGTTCCAGTTACGTCAGTAGTACGTACATAAAATTGAGGACGATAACCAGGGAAGAAAGGAGTTTTACGTCCTCCTTCTTTTTCCTGAAGAATATAAACTTGAGCCTCAAATTCAGTATGAGGTGTAATTGAACCAGGCTTAGCTATTACCATGCCTCTTTCAATATCTTCTTTCTTCATACCACGTAATAGTAATCCAGCATTATCTCCAGCTAAACCTTCTTCAAGACTCTTCTTAAACATCTCAATTCCAGTAACAGCAGTGGTACGGGTTTCACGAAGTCCAATTAATTCAACAGTTTCGTTGATTTTAACTTTACCTCTTTCAATTCTGCCTGTGGCTACAGTACCACGACCAGTAATTGTAAATACATCTTCAACAGCCATTAAGAAAGGTTTGTCAACCATGCGTTCTGGAGTAGGAATGTGCGCGTCAACAGCAACCATCAAAGAGTGAATCTTATCTACCCAAGCATCTTGACCCTTTTGAATTTTAGGGTTAGCGGTTAAAGCTTCGACAGCTCTTAAAGCGGAACCTTTGACAATAGGAATATTATCACCATCAAAGTCGTAGGAAGACAAAAGCTCACGAACTTCTAGTTCAACTAGTTCAACTAGCTCATCTTCACCTTCCATTTGATCTTCCTTGTTCAAGAAAACCACAAGATTAGGTACACCAACTTGACGAGCAAGAAGGATGTGTTCCCGAGTTTGAGGCTCAGGACCATCTGCCGCGGATACAAGCAATATTGCGCCGTCCATCTGAGCAGCACCAGTGATCATATTCTTAACATAGTCAGCGTGTCCTGGACAGTCAACGTGGGCATAGTGACGATCCTCAGTCTGATATTCAACGTGAGCAGTATTGATAGTGATACCGCGAGCCTTTTCTTCAGGAGCAGCATCGATATCAGCATACTTCTTAGCTTCAGCTTGACCAAGAGCTGCCAAAGTCATTGTGATTGCAGCAGTTAGAGTTGTTTTACCATGATCAACGTGACCGATGGTGCCGATGTTAACGTGGGGTTTATTTCTTTCAAACTTTGCGCGTGCCATTTAACTTATATTCCTTGTCCTGTTAATTCATTCAATCTTTACTTTTACTTTTCGCAATAATGGCCTCAGCCACGTTGCGAGGAACTTCTTCGTAATGGCTAAATTCCATTGTGAAGACTCCTCTTCCTTGAGTTTTTGAACGGATATCAGTAGCATACCCGAACATTTGAGCTAAAGGAACCTTTGATGATACTTTGGCAAGACCCTGTTCAGAGGCTTGACCCTCAATCTGCCCACGGCGGGAGTTAAGATCACCAATAATTGTACCAATAAAATCCTCTGGAACTTCTACTTCCACTTTCATCATTGGTTCTAATAAAACTGGTGTTGCCTTAAGAACAGCTTCTTTAATTGCCATTGAACCAGCAATTTTAAAAGCCATTTCTGATGAATCAACATCGTGGTAAGAACCATCAACCAGAGTTGCCTTAAGATCTATTACAGGATAACCTGCTAATATTCCAGATTCGCAAGCCTCTTTCATCCCTTGTTCAGCAGGACTAACATATTCTTTTGGTACTGTACCTCCAACTATTTTAGAAACAAATTCAAATCCAGTACCTGGTTCTGTAGGTTCTAACTCTATGACAACATGACCGTATTGTCCTTTGCCACCGCTCTGGCGAATAAACTTACCCTCAGCTCTAACTGCCTTTCGGATAGTTTCCCTATAGGCTACTTGCGGAGCACCCACATTTGCTTCTACCTTGAACTCTCTTAGCATTCTATCGACAAGAATCTCAAGATGAAGTTCACCCATACCCGAGATTACGGTTTGATTAGTCTCTTGGTCAACCATAACTCTGAACGTTGGGTCTTCTTCAGATAAAGATTGCAAGGCTTTAGATAATTTTTCCATATCCTGCTTTGTTTTCGGTTCAACAGCAACTGAAATTACAGGTTCTGGAATAAATAGAGACTCAAGAATTACGGGAGATTTATCGTCACATAGGGTATCACCTGTAAATGTATCCTTCATCCCCAATACGGCACCTAAATCCCCAGCTCGAAGCTCATCCACTTCAATCCTATCATCCGCTTTAAGAACAATTAGACGAGAAATGCGCTCTTTCTTGTCCTTAGATGAATTCAAAACGTAGGAACCTTTAGAAATAACTCCAGAGTAAACTCGTACAAATGTTAGCCTACCGTAGGGATCAGCCATAATCTTAAATGCTAAAGCTGACATAGGAGCATCATCTTCAGGAGGTCTAGTTACCTCTGTACCATCAAGAAGGTGTCCCTGAATCGCCTGAACCTCCAAAGGAGATGGTAAGTAATCGATAACAGCATCAAGAAGCAATTGTACTCCTTTGTTTTTAAAGGCTGATCCACAAACCATAGGTACGATTGCGCCGCTAATTGTACCCTTACGCAGTCCAATTCTAATTTCTTCTTCATTTAAAACTATGCCCTCAAGATATTTTTCTGTCAGAAGGTCATCAGTTTCAGAGACAGACTCAATTAATTTAAGTCGATATTCGTTAGAAACATCAATTAAATCCGCAGGAATATCAGCTTCAGTGATATCTTTGCCAATTTCATCATTATAGATAAAAGCTCGCATTTTAACTAGGTCTATAATCCCCTTAAATACATCTTCGCTGCCGATTGGTAGCTGAATTGGGACTGCATTGCAGCGGAGTCGATCTTTAATTTGGCTATAGACCTTATAAAAGTTTGCTCCAGTACGATCCATCTTGTTAACAAAAACAATGCGAGGCACTTTATATCGATCAGCCTGTCTCCAAACAGTCTCAGATTGAGGTTGAACCCCTCCTACGGAACAGAAAACAGCTATAACTCCATCAAGTACGCGCATGGAACGCTCAACTTCAATTGTAAAGTCAACGTGACCTGGAGTGTCAATAATATTAATTTTATGATCTTGCCAACTAGTTGTGATTGCGGCAGCTGTTATAGTAATGCCACGTTCACGTTCTTGTACCATCCAGTCAGTTACGGCTGTACCTTCATGGACTTCGCCAATTTTGTGTACCATTCCAGAGTAAAACAAGATACGCTCGGTTGTGGTTGTTTTACCAGCATCAATATGAGCGGCAATACCGATATTGCGTACTTTATTTAAGGGTATGGTTCTCGTCACTGATTTTTCCTCGAATCCTACAGAAATGTAAAAATTATATTAAGAATAGCATAGTAAGAGCCACAGTTTTAGTCTGCGACCTTTTAGATTATTATCTAAGTTTTAGTACTTATAATGAGCAAAGGCTTTATTTGCCTCAGCCATGCGATGGGTCTCTTCACGCTTACGTACTGCACTGCCTGTCTCGTTAGCAGCATCCATAAGCTCATTTGCTAACTTGCTAGACATGCTACGTCCAGGGCGAGACCGCGAGTACTGTACGAGCCACCTCAATGCTAGGGCAACTCCTCTATCTGTCCTGACTTCCATCGGAACTTGGTAAGTAGCTCCACCAACTCTTCTAGCCTTAACTTCGACCAATGGCGTAGCGTTACGGACTGCCCGATCAAAAATTTCCAGAGGTGGATTTCCAGTACGTTCTGCAACAACATTAAAAGCATCATAAACAATCCCTGATGCTAAGGAGAATTTGCCAGAGAGCATTAATCTCCGAATTAGCATATTGACTAGGCGACTACTGTAAACCGCATCGGGCGGAGTTATACGTTTTGTAATTTTTGTACGACGAGACATTTGGTATAAAGGTGTGAGTTAATTTGGATCTATCAAATAATTTAGTTGAAAATATCGGATTATTTCTTTTTGCCTTTAGTAGTGGCAGCAGCAGCTTGTCCTGGCTTCGGTCTTTTTGCGCCATATTTCGAGCGTCCCTGCATACGCCCTTTGACTCCAGCCGTATCTAATGTTCCGCGAATGATGTGGTAGCGGACTCCAGGGAGATCTTTGACTCTTCCACCTCTGATCATCACTACTGAGTGTTCTTGTAGATTATGCCCAATTCCAGGTATATATGCTGTAACTTCAAAGCCAGAAGTTAGGCGTACTCTTGCTACTTTCCGTAAAGCAGAGTTAGGCTTTTTAGGTGTGGTGGTGTATACACGAGTACAAACGCCACGTCTTTGGGGACAGCTTTTTAGGGCTGGTGATTTTGTTTTTTGGTTAGCATTTTGACGCTCAGTGCGAATAAGCTGCTGAATTGTGGGCATATACTCTGCGAGTGATAGATTAAATCAACGGCTATCTAGATTAACAAGTTAATGTTGTATAAGTCAACTAATTTTACTAATTTGCTAAAGCTAGTAAGTTTGATAAATTAAATTCACGATAAATGATACAAATTTATTAAGTTACAATTTTGCACATACACTTTGCCGAGTTGTATCCCCTAAAAACCTAATGAATGGTCAAGACCTACATCAGCTTATTCTTGCTAAATGGGGATATTCTTATGACCTCCAACTACGCCGTAGCCAAGGGCGAATTTGGATTCAAATTATGTGGCGATATTTGGAACAGAAATCATTCCCCATGTCTGAAGCTGAATATTTAGGTCATTTACAGAGCCTTATTACTCACTTAGATGAATGGGGAGCGATTGAGCAGGTAAAAGATTTTATATTGACTACTAAGTCTCGTCCAAGACTAGGTAAGGCAATTTGCGTTCCTTTAAAGCTGAACTTAGGACTCAGATCAATAGAATGGATGATGGAGGAAAGCTAAATACTTTTTCCCAAAATTATTAACCCTTGTTTTAAGAAGTAAAGTCGAGTTATACTTCTAATCTATCGAGATATCACCTTGTATGTGTTTTAGTATGTAATCGGTAGGTCTTTAATTTTTAAATTTACAAGAATTAAGGCTTTAACTTATAACTGTCTGCTATCTACAAGAGTTTAGGGCATAACTATATGACTCAAATTGGATCCAATGCCTGGGATCAGCAGTTTGCAAACTTGGGAAGAGTGCTAAGAATTCTTCGAGAAGAGGAAAACTTAGATGTTTTGATTTCTACAACTCTAGATTACATAAAGGATACTTTCGATCATCAGCTAATTTGGATTGCTCTTTACGATCGTCCTAATCACCGTCTAATAGGTAAAGGCGGGGTGACTCCCGCAGGTGAAATTAAGTTTTTAAAAGAAAGATTTGTGCTTGAGCCTGGGGACTTACTAGATCAGGTCATAGTTATGAAAAAAGCGATACCTATTACTGATCTTAGGCAAGAAAAGCGCAGCGGCGAGTGGCAGAAGTTAGCTGTTAAATTTGATATTCAAGGAACTTTACTATTCCCTATTTACCATAAGGATATCTCCTGTGGAATGGTTTTGCTTGGTTCTAGACTTTGGAATGTTTCTTCTAGAGCTGATGAAAGAGCGCGCTTATCAGTTTTATTAGGTACACTCGGTTCAACTTTATTTCGCTTAGAGTCTGACTTGCAGTATCAGCAAGTAAAACGACCCGATCAACCCTTACTATCTCTGCTTGATAAGTTACGATCGCTGCATAGTCTTAATGAAAGACTAGAAGAAGTTGTGCAAAAAACCCATAACTTTATCATGCCTTCCCATACTCATGTCTACTGGTTTGAGCGTGAGCATCAATATTTTTGGCGTCGTACTGTTAATAAACAAAAAAATCTTGCAACAGGTAATCGCAACGAAAATACCGCTGGGATTACGGTTCAAGAGGTGCCCGATCTATATAAGGCTCTGGTTAAAGATCAACTAGTAGTAGTAGTGGATGCCCGCAATATGACTAAGGGTGATATCAATACCAGAGTCATGGAGCAATTTGGGGCAGAGTCTCTAATCGCAGCGCCAATCATATTTCAATCTGAACTAATTGGCTTTCTTTGCGTTGAGAATGATGAAGCTAGGTTGTGGACAGAAGTAGAAAAAAATTATCTCAAAGGGGCGGCTCACTTAATTGCTTTAACTGCACCTTTAGAAGAAATGGAATCAATGGTACAGAGGATTGCTTCCGATCAGGTGCTAACAGCTGGTATTGCCAAGGCAATCTACACTGATTCTGATTGGCAAGATTCCCTACAAATGGCGGCAGAGCAGCTATGTCAAAGACTGAAAGCTGAAAGGTTTTGGGTGGTACTACACAATAAAGATACTGGAGTCTTTGAAGTCTACTTTCAGTATCATCCTAAAAATCGGCGTCCTATGCCTAAATCTTTTGGGGAATTAGCCAGTGTAGATTGGCATATGGTGGAGCAATCAGCAGAGACTATTTCCATTGAGAATTTTGAGACTGACTATAGATTTAACTCTTGGCGACAAACTTTAACAGACATGGAAGTGCGATCGCTTTTATTGAGTAGTACCGCCGTGGGTAAACCCCTAGAGAGTATCTTAGCGATTGGTCATGAGTCAGCCCGTACATGGTCACGTCCAGAGCGAGAGATTGTCCAAGCTGTAGCTCAACAGGTGGGACTTATCCTCCATCAAGGTTATTTGCAAAGACAGGCGGATGAGCGCCAAAAGCTACACCAAGCCGTTCAGTTTGGCTTAGTCACATTACAGCAAGCTGATACCTTAGAAAAACTACATCCTGCTGCCGCCCAGCTACTTGCCCAAGTTATGCAAGCTCCTTTGTCAGTTTTATTAACTTGGCTACCAGGTCGAGTGGGGGGACAAATTGCCGCAAGTTTTGCCAGTCAGGAAGATTTTCGATTGAATATTAATGAAACTTTGCTACCTATAGAAAGCGATCCCTTAGTGCAGTGGACTATTCAAACCGATGGGATTTTACCCTTATCAATCCATGATCTTTTACCGCAGACTCTCCAATGGTTAAACGCTTCTGGTATAGGGCAGATTTTGGCGATCGCCCTCAGAACTACCCCCGATCATCAACCTACTGGCATACTTCTAGTTGCAGATAAACCAGGACGCAGATGGCTAGATCGGCAATTGCAGGCATACAGTATACTTACGAACCAGCTAGCATGGTCACGGCGACATTTGGTAATTGTTGAAACCTTACAGCATCATCGCACAGAGCTAGAACGCTTGAATTGGTATAAACAAAGACGAATTGAAGATATTTATCGCTCCGTAGGTAGTGGTGTACAAAGGTTATTAGAGCTTGAATCCCGAACTGATGGCAATGATGCTGTTGGTAACCTCCGTTTACAACATTCACTTAAGCAATTACAATCCTCCTTATCGCCGCTCCCCCAAATTATTCGTAAAGAACAGTGGCGGTTGCGCCCTAATTTTGAAACAGCTCCCCTGGCAGGGCTATTAAAACGATCGCTAGAAAGAGTAGATGCGATTATTAAACAGCGTCAAATGTGGTCACAGGTTCATAATCAAGCCAGTGTGGTGATTGCTGGAGATATTGCCAAAATTGAAATGATCATCCATGAACTTTTGCTTTTTGCCTGTGGGCGATCAGAGGTAGGCGGGAGGGTAGATATATGGTGTCGGCAAATTGATGAGCGATCGCTAGAAGTTTCTATTACTGACAATGGCGAAATCGATCCAAATCTTTTAATGGAAATGCACGAAGGGCGATCGCTCGATATTCTTGCTCCATCAGTTTTAGATCAGCCGCCAGGACTGCATCTAGCAATTTGCCAAAGTTTAATGCACGAAGCGGGAGGAGACTTATCTCTTTACAAACTAGAAGACAATCGTGTACTGAGCCGTTTGATCTTACCCGTATCTGCTAGTTGATAGTTGCATTTGGGAAGTAAATATGGAGGTACGAAGCAGCAGTTCTAATCTAATTATGCGGATTGTACATTAAATTCACTAATATTATTGAGAGTAAACGCAATAGTAAGCCTTAAAAAGCCTTTACCCTTCTAAAAAACTTTTAGCTTATGTAACTTCTACTCCCTTCCCACCATAGTAATATACACAGTTTAAATGGGGTTAAGGGGCAAAGCCCCTTCGTGGGGGGCGCAGCCCCCACACCTCCAAAAGACTAATCTTTGACTGGGAAGGGAGTAGTAAATTAAAAATTAAAAATGAGAATTGTTGATCTTCCATTCTTCAATTTTAAATCTATATACAGCAAATTATGATCAAACTTGCTACAGATAGAAAAGTTAAAATCAATAGGGGTAACCTTACCCTGATACCCTTTTTTGTAGCAAAATTGAAATCAAAGTGCTGTAAATTGTTAATTGACATTCCCACAATTGAGCCTGAAAACGTATTTTTGGAGAAATCACAAAGTTACCATAGGGTAAAACAAGCATTTTGCGTTGGGCATCGCCCTGTTGCAAACAAGTATTTATAGCTTGTATGCCTTTCTCAGTGAAGTTTTCAGGACTTTTGTCAGTGAATCAGGTTTGCAAGTCTCATATTGTATATACATGCCTTTTGTTTATACGAGGGATGAGCGGCGACTAGAGATTATCAATTTGCACCCAAGCGGCGAAGTCGGTCGGGTGCATAGGACGATTATGTTGTATTCGCTGCACTAAACTGTTCGTGAATACCAAGAAATGCTGAACTGATGATGATATTATCAGTTTGAATCAAGCGACCATTCTTATCATGGCAAGGGTTGTAGAAGTCGAACAGCTCGTACTTCAAGATGTCAAATAGTCCAAGGTATTCAGAAAGCCTACGCTGCCCGACATAGGTTGGTGCTGTGATCATTTCCATGTAGATGAGGTCAATTTTCTGATCTTGGAGTAAGCCAAGGGCGCCTTCAAGAACTGAGAACTCAGCGCCTTGAACATCCAGTTTCAAGATGTCGAGATGCTTCAGCCCTTTGAGTTCGCAGAATCGGTCAACGGTCTTGGTTTTTACTTCAATTGCATTCTGAGTGTCGAGCTTAATTGAACCCCAATAATTTGCAGCACGTGCATCGCTGGTTAAAAGAGAGTTCGTCTCAATGTTTGCATTAACGGTCAATTTCGAGACTCTGGATACGTTAGCTAGCGCCAGTTGATGGCTTTCGACCGCTGGGCCATTACTGAATGCTGAGGAAAGGCGTTCAAATGATGATGGGTATGGTTCAAAGCAAAAGACCTTCGACTGCGGGAAAAGTGACCGAAATCGTTTTGCGGTACCGCCTACATTGGCACCTACATCGAAGATGATTGGTTTAGGATTGTTGACAAGTCGCCGCATAACAATGTACGGATCTGTGACGTTGGTTGCAAATATTCTAACTCGATGGATATCAAACCCAAGAGCTCTCGCGGCGGACTTAACGTATTTGTTCACCATATAGCCTGTTGAATTGCGACATAATTTGTAATTATTCCGCAACTGCGGTCTAAATACTTTAAATCACTGTATTTTATTAGCAATTCTCACCATGCGGATTTTGCATCAATTTCGCCAGTATTATTAAAAAGAGACAGTAGACTTGTTGGGTAATAAAAGCTAAAATCGCTAAAAAGTTTATCTAGCAAGAGTTTCAAGGATTTTGAATGGAAAGCCTGAAAGGTATATCCAAAGAAGATTTCAAGGAGTTAGAGGCTTATATCCCAACAACTCAAGTAGTAGTTAACCTTGAAAAGCCTATACCTACATCAAAAAATTTTCAGCTTAGGTAACTTATAGCCAACTTAAAAGTCAAAATGAGAATTGCTGGGTACGGACTAAATTGCTTGCATTCATGAACCTTTCCATGTGATACTTAATTTGTAAAATTACAATAGTAAAAATATGAAGGTTCACACTATCAATTTTCTTAAAAGCACTGTAGTTGCTACAGTCGGAGTTTTATTAGCAGCCTCCCCTTCTTTCGCTGCAACGATCGTTAACGGTAATTTTGAAATTGAAAGCGTTGTTCCTCCAGAACTTGGAACTAATGGGTTTCTCCTAGTAGGCCCTGTACAAACAATACCTGGTCCTGCTAGTTGGATAGCCCTAGAAGGAACTGGTGGGGGTGGAGCAGCTTATTTAGGCAGGACTGTTTTTAACAATAATGGTGCTATCAGTAGAACTGTGCAGTTAAATGGCACAAATACCCGAGGTGGAATTTCCACAATCCTTTCTAATTTAGTCTTTAATGAACAAGTTGATGTAACCTTCGATCTTTCTGGAAATGTTGCTGCACCTGGCAGTCCTAATGCAACAGTTCCTGTTGTAGACGTAACTTTATCAAATAGTTCACCTGCTGTTATACAAAGAACTCTTGGAGCTGTTCCTGTATTTACTGGTTTTGGATTTAATTCTCCTGGTCTAGATGCTCCTGTTGGCGGTGCTGTTGCTAATCTTGGCTTCCAAACCTTTGTAGCTTCATTCCTCTACACTGGTCAAGGTTCAACTGCTACTCTTAGCTTCATCTCTAGATCAGGTGCTGACCTTGGTCCAATTATCGACAACGTGAGAGTTTCTGCCGTACCTTTTGAATTCTCCCCTGTAACTGGATTCATTGCTGGTGGCATTTTATTTGGTTCCTACAAACTAGTTAATCGTAAAAAATCTGCTGCTTAATGCTTAAGTAGCAAATAATCAATGCGTCTGTAATCCTAGGGCTATGGACGTTTTTTTATGGCAAAAATTAAAACCCATAAATAATAACCTAATTAAATAACCTAATTAAATAACCTAATTAAATATATAGACAAGCTTTTTTTGCTATGTTTAGTTACTAGAGAGAAGCCCTCAGACTTAATATCCATTTGACATCCTAAATGCAAGCTAAAGAACAAATTCGTCGAACTAAAATTGTTGCTACTATTGGACCTGCCACCAGTAGCCCTGAAATGATTCGGGCATTAATTGAAGCTGGGGCAACGACACTAAGGCTGAACTTTTCCCACGGAACCCATGCCGATCATCATCGCAGTATTTGTAATATTCGCCAAATTTCCGTAGAGCTAAACCAACCTGTAGCAATATTACAAGATTTACAAGGCCCTAAAATTCGCCTAGGTAAATTTGCGGATGGTTCTATAAGTCTTAAAAAAGGTGATAAGTTTACCCTAACTAATCGGATTATTCCTGGAACTCAAGAAATTAGCTCTGTGACCTATGATAATTTGGCACACGAGGTTCCATCTGGGGCTGTAATTTTATTGGATGACGGCAAAGTCGAGCTGAGGGTAGATGAAGTTGATCCAGAAGCTGGAGAGTTGCGCTGTTCTACGGTGATTGCTGGGGTTTTGTCGAATAATAAAGGCGTAAATTTTCCTAATGTTCATCTTTCCGTAAAAGCCATGACTGATAAAGATCGGGCGGATTTAGTATTTGGCTTGGCTGAAGGGGTGGATTGGGTGGCATTGAGCTTTGTTTGTAGTCCTGACGATATTTTAGAACTTAAGGATTTAATTGCGAAAAGTGGCAAAAATGTCAAAGTCATAGCCAAGATTGAAAAGTTTGAGGCTATTTCCCAGATGCGGCAAATTCTGGAGGTTTGTGACGGCGTAATGGTAGCTAGGGGCGACTTAGGTGTAGAGGTTCCTGCCGAGGATGTGCCCATCCTGCAAAAACGTTTAATTAAAACTGCTAATCAATTAGGTATACCTGTAATTACGGCAACCCAGATGCTGGACAGTATGTATAATAATCCCCGTCCTACCCGTGCCGAGATTTCGGATGTTGCTAATGCGATTATTGATGGTACAGATGCCGTTATGCTCTCAAATGAGACGGCTACAGGTAATTATCCAGTGCAGTCGGTGGAGACAATGGCAAGGATTGCGATCAGGACTGAGCAAGAATTTAAGTTTGCCACGATCGAAACCTTGGGCAAATCTGTCCCTAATGCGATTAGTCAAGCCGTCAGTCGGATTGCGAGCCAACTGGAAGCAGCCGCAATTTTAACTTTAACTAAAACTGGAGCCACAGCCCGTAATGTTAGTAAGTTTCGCCCTCCCATTCCCATTTTGGCAGTGACTTCTCAGGTGGATGTGGCAAGGCAATTACAGCTTGTTTGGGGAGTACATCCTTTGATGGTGTTATCTTTGCCATCGGCTAAACAAAATTTTGAAGCTGCCTTGAATATGGCACAAGAACAAAAGTTGGTTAGTGCAGGAGATTTGGTTGTAATGACCGCAGGCACTCTACAGGGAGTATCTGGTTCTACGGATTTGATTAAAGTTGAATTTGTTTCCGCAGTTGTAGGCAGAGGACTAGGCGTTGGTTCAGGTGTGGTGAATGGACGGGCTAGGGTTGCTCATAATTATTTGGATGTTAAGGACTTTAATATCGGGGAAATTCTTGTGGTTGAGCATACGACCTTGGACTTTATTGAAGTAATTCGTAAAGCCTCGGCAATTATTACTGAGGCTGCTAATCTTGAGTCCCATGCTGTGGTGATCGGCCGCAAGCTCGGTATTCCAGTTTTGGTAGGGGTCAAAGATGCCACCCGTAAAATTAGAGATGGGGAGCCTTTGACCGTGGATATTAAGAAGGGATTGGTTTATTCTGGTTCTCGTCAAGTGGAGGATATTGGTTAATTAATTTGTAATCAAAAAATTACAAGTTCACCATTGCCATTAGAGCAGGGGCATAGCGATCGCCCGCAGCGACACCTTGGGGCATAACTTGATTAATTTTCCTCAGATCTTGGTCACTAAGTTCAACTTCTAAAGCTCCAATATTTTCTTTGAGATAGGAGATGCGCTTAGTCCCAGGTATAGGTACGATATGTTCGTTTTGTTTTAATAGCCATGCGATCGCCAGTTGCGAGGGAGTACATTGCTTGGCTTGGGCAATGATTTTAATTTGTTCGACTAAATCTAAGTTGAGTTGGAAGTTCTCTCCTTGGAATCTGGGTGAATTCCTTCGCCAATCATCAATTGCTAGATCGTCAAAGGTTTTGATCTGCCCAGTTAAAAATCCCCGACCAAGGGGGCTCCACGGCACAAATCCAATTCCTAGTTCTTGGCAAGTTGGTAAAATCCGATCCTCTACATCACGGCTCCACAGGGAATATTCACTTTGTAGTGCCGTAATTGGGTGAATAGTGTGAGCTTTGCGAATAGTATCAACTCCAGCTTCCGAAAGTCCTAGAAATCTCACCTTTCCTTCTTTTACCAGTTCCGCCATTGCGCCTATAGTTTCTTCAATTGGCGTATGGGGATCGACTCGATGCTGATAGTAAAGATCAATTACATCTACGTCTAGACGCCGAAGGCTGGCTTCACAGGCTGACCTGACGTACTCAGGCTTACCGCTCACAGGTAGGGATTGCCCACTTTCTAGGATGCCTCCAACCCGTCCTAAACCAAATTTAGTGGCGATGACGGCGCGATCGCGATGACCCTTAAGGGATTTTCCCAATAGTTCTTCGTTGTGTCCAGCACCATAGGCATCAGCAGTATCAAAAAAAGTTATGCCTAAATCTAGCGATCGATGAATAGTTTCAATAGATTCTCGATCTGTAGAACTGCCATAAACTCCAGACATGCCCATACAACCTAGACCAAGACGAGAAACTATAAGTCCTTGGTTTCCCAGTGTGCAAGTTTTCATAGATTCTACTTTTTAATTATTTGAGTACTTTATTCTAGCTATTCTGAAACATTCAGGTCAAAACAGAATCTCGGTACTTCACTAAACTAGAAAGTAATGATAGGTAATTTGAGTGTATGTAAATCTAGTTCATCTTTTTCTGATTTTTGAATTGTCGCCAGTAGTTCTGCGCTATCTTGAATCAATTTAGTGACATTTACTCCTACATATTCTGGTTGAAAGTCTCGTAGCCGACTAATGCCATCACCGAGTAAGATCATGGCGCCTTGGAAGTTGCGATCGCCCAGATGGTAGAGCCCCACGGCAATTTGCAATAATCCTTGATAAAAAGTTTTTTCAGGATAGTAAGTATCCATCCACATCGCTTCTAAAAGATCGTGGCAAGCATAAAATTCCTTTTGATTGAACTGATGCAATGCTTCTTCTAATCTGAGTAAATCTGATTTATCCATAGAGCCTATTGCAGGTTTTTGATTTAGATACTCCCTTCCCACCATAGAAATATACACAGTTTA
>JBBQHY010000020.1:0-15595 GCA_038324415.1 Pseudanabaenales cyanobacterium
AGCCAGAAAATCAAATAGCCCTTTACGAAGTTGATCAATACCCGTTCCTTGTCTTCCAACCACAACTCCAGGTCTAGCGGTGCGAATTTCAACATCCACTTGATCAGCTTTGCGCTCGATTAAAATTCTGGAGATGCCAGCACTACTGAGAGTTTTTTCAATATAGCGACGAATTTCGTAATCTTCAGCTGCAAGGGTAGGATAACGATCGCTATCTGCAAACCAATTAGATAAGTGTGGTTGGACAATTCCAAGCCTAAGACCAGTTGGATGAATTTTCTGTCCCATGGTTATGCTTCCTCCATTGGTTTAACTGTGATGGTGATACTACAGGTAGGCTTAAGAATTTGATACGCTCGACCCTGCGCTCTTGGTCTAAAACGCTTGAGGCTACTTCCCATATCTGCATAAGCTTGACCAACCACAAGATTAGCTCGATCAAACCCATTGTTATGTTCTGCGTTAGCGGCTGCGGAACGGAGGAGTTTCAATACTGGTTCGCAGGCACGATAGGGCATGAACTCAAGTATGATCAAAGCCTCTCTGTAGCTACGTCCACGGATTTGGTCAAGTACTCGTCTCACTTTATGGGGTGACATCCGAATGAACTTAACGATCGCTGGAATTTCATTTTCAGATAAAATCATATTTTTCTATCTCCTTGCCTTCTTGTCACCTTTGGCGTGACCACGAAATGTCCGAGTTAAAGAGAATTCCCCTAGCTTGTGCCCAACCATTTGCTCTGTTACATATACAGGAATATGAACTTTGCCATTATGAACAGCGATCGTGTGACCGATCATTTGGGGCAAGATGGTAGAAGCTCTTGACCAAGTTTTAATTACTGTCTTTTCTCCCTTGGCATTAAGATTCTCAATTTTAGTGAGAAGGCTATCAGCCACAAATGGACCTTTTTTTAATGAACGAGACATAAAAATATCCTCAAGCTTTGATTAAAACCTATAAATCTATTAAAACAGTTAAGCATTACGCCCTCCTTTTCCACGTTTAGAGCCCTTACGACGACGGCGGATAATCAGTGAACTGCTGAGTTTCTTTTTCTTGCGAGTCTTATAGCCTAGGGTTGGTTTTCCCCAAGGGGTAACAGGACCAGGACGACCGATAGGAGCACATCCTTCGCCACCGCCGTGAGGGTGATCCACTGGGTTCATTGCTGCACCTCTAACCATAGGGCGGCGATTTTTCCAACGATTACGTCCTGCTTTACCGAGGGTGAAGTTACTTTGATCGGTATTTCCTACTTGCCCAATAGTGGCGTAGCACTCTCTTCTGATCATGCGAACTTCTCCTGAAGAAAGTTTTAAGGTCACAAAGTTACCCTCTTTAGCAGCGATTTGAGCACCCCCACCAGCAGCACGGATAAGTTGTCCACCTTTACCTGGAACCATTTCTACGTTATGAACGATGGTACCTAAAGGAATACTAAATAAAGGAAGAGCATTTCCAACTTCTAGAGGTGCGGATTCTCCAGATTGCACAGAAGCTCCAACTGCCAGTCCTTTTGGATGCAAGATATATCGTTTTTCTCCGTCAGCGTAAGAGAGAAGTGCAATACGAGCATTACGATTTGGGTCGTACTCGATCGCTAGAACTTCAGCAAGAATATTAACTTTATTACGCTTGAAATCAATCATGCGATAGAGTCTTTTATGCCCACCGCCACGGCGACGACTGGTAATAACTCCTCGATTGTTACGTCCTTGAGCGCGATGGATGTGCTTAGTTAGAGACTTCTCTGGTTCTGATTTAGTGATTTCGCTAAAGTCAGATACCGTCAGTCCTCTAGTACTAGGGGTATAGGGTTTGTATATGCGAATGCCCATTTATTTCTTCCTTATACGTCTGGGAATAGAGTAATTTTGTCGCCTTCGATGAGAGTGACGATCGCTCTTTTATATTGAGCTCGTTTTCCTGCGAACTTACCAACACGCCTTGCCTTTGCTGGAGGAGTATGGGTATTAACGCCCTTAACCTTTACAGAGAAAAGTGACTCGATTGCCGCTTTGATCTCAGGCTTAGTAGCATCTGGCATGACATCAAATGTATACTGGTTATCCTCGAGTAAACGGGTGGCTTTTTCATTAATCAAAGGACGACGGATTACGTCGGGAAGTCTTCTTTCATCAAAAACCTTTTGCAGCTTTCTACCCATTGGTTTCTACCTCTTCTTGTGATTTTTTTGAGACATTGTTTGTATAGACAGAGTTAATCTTATCTAGGGCAGGAACTGTAACAATGACTTTGTGAGCATTGACAATATCAAAGACATTTAACTGGTCAGCGGAGATCAAAACTAAATTTCTAACGTTACGAGCAGACAACTCAATGTTTTCATGCCTTTTTTCAGTAATAATTAGAACTTTTTTTCTAGTTTCAACTCCCCAGCGCGTTAAAGCTGCCAACAATTCCTTAGTTTTAGGAGTTATCAACTGGCTACTAAAGTCTTCTACGACAATCATGTCATTTACGCGTCCAGATAAAGCAGTGGATAGAGCCAGCCTTCTTTCTTTGCGATTCATTTTGATGTCAAAGTCTCTAGGCTTAGGTCCAAAAATGACACCGCCGCCTCTCCACAGAGGAGATCTATTTGAACCTGCTCTAGCTCTACCAGTACCCTTTTGCTTCCAAGGCTTACGACCACCACCTCTGACTTCAGCACGAGTCTTAGTACAAGCGTTTCCTTGTCGTTGATTATTTAGTTGTCTAATTACTGCTCTGTGAACAATGCTATTAGCTGTTGATTCCTTGGCAGTTTTAATATCTAAGCTGACTTCGCCAGTCTTATTACCTTCCCAGTCTTGAAGTGTGATCATGTCTTATTTCTCCTTGCCTACAATTTTTGCAGGTACGATACTAACTAACGCACCAGGCTTTCCGGGCAAGGCTCCTTTAATCAAAAGTAGATTATTTTCAGTGTCTACCTGAAACAAGATTAGCTTCTTAGTGGTAATTTGCTTACCGCCAAGTCTGCCTGCCATGCGCTTACCAGGATACACTCTTCCAGGAGTTGTACCTGCACCAGTGGAACCAGGAGCACGGTGGTTTTTAGAACCGTGCGCCATTGGTCCCCGTTTGAAGTTGTGCCGCTTTTGATAACCAGCGAAACCTTTACCAATACTAGTCCCAGTTACATCAATCTCCTGCCCATCTGAAAATTGACTGACATCAAGATCTTGACCTAGGTGGTAGCTAGATGTATCGGAAACTCGATATTCTTGCAAATGCTTTACAGGCGAACATTCGGATTTTCTTAGATGCCCCAGCTCAGGTTTTGATAGTAACTTTACTCTTGTATCTCCATAGCCGATTTGAATAGCACTGTAGCCCTCTTTGCTTGGAGTTTTGACTTGAGTAATTTTACACGGACCAGCTTGAACAACTGTAATCGGAACAGCGTTACCGTTGCTGTCAAAGACTTGGGTCATACCAAGTTTTGTACCAAGAATACCAACAGACATGAAAATAATCCTCTTTGTGAAGATGAGTGTAGAACTTTCTGATATAAGATGTAGAACTTTAGATAAAGATAACTTTAGACAAAGCCTAGGTTTCAGAAACTTATTTGTGATGAGCTAGGACTATTACTGACTACTCATAATGGCGGGACTTAAAAGTTTTAGCTTTCAGTATCCTTTTTTGCACGGAAATTTATTATAGCTTAGTTATTTAGCTCTGTCTAGTAGTTAACTTTAATTAATGCGGCTTCGAGTTTTAATTAAATCTATAGCTAGGGCGATCGCTGCTTCTAAGCTTTCTGATTTGGCAATGCCTTGACCCGCAATATCAAACGCGGTGCCGTGGTCGGGGGAAGTGCGGATAAATGGTAAGCCAATCGTGGTGTTTACAGCTTGATCAAAGGCTAGAAGCTTGACAGGAATTAACCCCTGATCGTGATAGAGAGCGAGATAGGCATCATAGCCCAAATGGGTTTGACTCGGATTGTGCCATGCCTGACTCGGATTAACCCACATGGTATCGGGGGGGATTGCGCCGACAAGCTGAAAATTCGGATAGCGATCGCTCCATGATTGGATTAAAGGATTTAGCCATTCTTGTTCTTCAGTACCTAATTGCCCTTGTTCGCCGCTATGGGGATTTAGTCCTGCGATCGCCACTTTAGCAATCGTTAATTTGAAATCTGTAAATAGCGATCGTCTTAATAATTCCAGTTTTTGCTCGATTAGTTGAGGAGTTAAGACCTTCGTAACCTCTGACAGGGGAATATGCACCGTTGCTAGTAGAGTTCGCATTACCCAATTTGTATGGGGCGATCGGGCAACAAATAACATCCCAAAATCTCTAGTACCAATACGTTCTGCTAATAACTCTGTTTGTCCAGCATAGTGATGCCCAGCTAATTTCCATGCGGACTTAGCGATGGGGGCAGTGACAATACCTTGAAATTTTCCTGCTAGGGTCTGGGCGATCGCTGTATCCAGATAATTAAAGCTTGCTGCCCCACTATTTTGATTGCCATGACCGAGAGTAATTGCCAGTTGCGTATCAGTGTCTAAGATGTCTAGGGAGTCGGGATCAGTAAGGTGAGTATGGGATTTGAGGCGGTTGTAAGTATTAGTAATGATGGAGCGATCGCCAATTACAGTTAAATCCGCAAGGCTATCGGGAAACTTGGTCAGTGCCTTTAAGACAATTTCGGTACCAATACCTGCAGGATCGCCGATGGTAATTGCCAGTTTTGCCATTTTTTTATTTTGGGGCTAAGTATTTTTCGATAAGTAGGCTTGAAAGTATTGTAATCCCCCATCAATTGTTAAAAATAGCTCTAAATAATGTTCAGGCTTTAGCATATCTTTTATTTCGATCGCTGTTTTTTGATCAAAGGCTAAGATCATCGGTTCGGGTTTGTTAATTAAAGTTAGATGTAGGGACAATAGGTCTAGTTGGGCGATCGCTTTTGTGTTAATGCCATAGGTGAGATGGTCGGAATTCAAATATATGTGCTTGATATTGCTAATTTGAATACCATACCAACAGGTGAGTCCGATGGCGATCGCTACGGGAATAAGCTGCAGCCAATCAAATTTGAAACTTGAAAATAATTCAGTTAAATCAATATAGATTAAGCCCTCTTGTCGTTGGGTTGTGATTATGTTGTCGATAACTCGTCCAAACCTTGCCATAAATTCACTTAAGAGCAGCACGAACAGTAAAAATCCCGACTCATTTAGGACTTTACCCACGGCATACCAAGAATCCCTGAGTGTCCACTGGGTAAAAATATGCCATTTGTTAGGGGTTTGTTTTAGAGCGATTGCTGAGCGATTTAATTTATGATCTATCTGCCAATTTTGTCTAATTTTCTGATCAATCTGGGTTTGGGCATTTAAGAAATTAAGGGGAACTTGTAACGATTGAGCTAAGCCTTGGGCGGTAGTTAAGGCTTTAATAGTTTGTTGCTCCTCATGAATTGGGATGTGTTTACCATTTTCTAAAACCAAGACGATCTGCCAAGGCTGGGCGATCGCTACTGCAAAGGCAGGGCTGAAAATCTTAACTTTATGGATGCCAATAGCTGCAAGGTTGGCACGATGAAATTTGTGGGATTGGGAGGATTCTAGTTGGTAATAATTATCTTTAGTTAAGGTGAGACGAATGGGTAATTTTCTGGCATAAAGTCTCTTGGAAAGCATTAAGTCGATGTACCAGCAACAACCTAAAAATATGGCAATAACTGGATTGTATTTATGAAATTTGGAGCTAAGCAGACAAAATATACAGAAAAAGACAAATCCCATCAGATTAATTAGATCTTGAAGGAGATCAGGATCTTCGGGGGAATTACCTTGGGTTAGCTCTGACCAAATTAAGTTATGAATAAATTTGCGAACATAGTCTAAAGCCTGCTTGATTGCTGCTATGGGTGCTAGGAGTGCTGTATAAAAAGGCGATCGCCGATCAGAAATATAGCCCGTAAATTCCATATCATTAGTTCTAGCTAATTCGTTAAGTTTTATAATATGCCTATGAATACAACTTTTAACATCACGGCATCGGAATATTGGACTTGGAAAGAGCAGAAAATCTACTACGTCCACGCAGGCGAAAATTCCACATCTCCACCATTACTTCTAGTACATGGATTTGGGGCATCTACCGATCATTGGACTAAAAATATTGCAGAACTTAGTCGTGATTTTGAGGTGTGGGCAATTGATTTGTTAGGTTTTGGGCGATCGGCTAAACCTAATTGGCAATACGGCGGCGATCTATGGCAGGAACAACTCCATGATTTTATTACAGAAATAATTAAACGTCCTACGGTTTTAGCTGGGAATTCCATTGGCGGCTATGCTTGTTTAACCGTGGCGGCGGCATATCCCGAGTCAGTTGCAGGTGTAATCTTACTCAATTCTGCGGGGGCATTTACGGATACTAATCCCCTTGGGGCAAGGAAAATTAGTCCTTCCCAAAAGTTTCTGCGCGATCAATCGCAAAATTTATTAAAACAATCTTGGGCAGTTAATTTGCTATTTCAATTTGTAAAACAGCGATCACAAATTCGCAAAACCCTACTTAAGGTCTATGTCAATAAATCCGCAATTACCGAGGAGTTGATCGCCAATATTCAACGTCCTGCAAATGATAATGGAGCGATCGATGTCTTCCGTTCTGTATTTTCTAGTCCCCAAGGTAAAAAAGTTGATGAATTATTGCAAATTATGAACTCTCCACTTTTGGCAATCTGGGGTGAAGCCGATCCGTGGATGAGTCCTCAAGTTCGAGGGGCTAAGTTTAGAGAATATTATCCAGCTTTAACGGAACGCTATATTAATTCTGGACATTGCCCCCACGATGACAGCCCTGAACTTGTTAATCCTATAATTCGAGACTGGGTAAGAGCATTAGATTAATGAGGAGTTATTGCTTTTAGATAATTCCATATTTGGCAGCCTGCGATTTATGATTAAGCTAAGTAGTTATCCGTAAATCATCTGCAAACTTTGTGAACGAAACGATTAAGAGATTCTCTGGGCTTACCCCTGTAGTAATTGTGTTGTGTTACTTCCTCTACGGTTGGGGCTTAACAATAATTACTGCGCCTTTACTTTATTGGGCGATCGCTTTGGGGATCGGAGCATTTTTAAGTTTGGCAGTTAGCTATTCTTTCATAGTATCTTTACCAACTATTTTACTAGCTTCAATTTTTGTGGTGACACCGTTAGCCCTTAATGTCGTCATAATTCGGGGCAATGATTTCTTGGTAGAGTTTGCTAATCGGTTTAGCAATATACTTTTATTTGGAATTCTCGCGACTGTAATTGCGATGTTGTGGTTTTCGCCATTATTTTGGGCGCATCGAGTTCTAATTAAAACTGATTTGAGTACAAGAAAAGTTATTGGGATTTTAATTGGTTGTAGTTGGTTAGGCTTGGGATTGGGACGGCTCTGGGGCATATGGCATTAACTGTAATTGGTTCGGGGGCTTGGGGACTTGCTTTAGCCAAATTAGCAAAAGCAAATGGGCATGAAGTGATTTTGTGGTCGAGGCGTAGTGAGTTTTGTTTAGAAAATGCGATCGCCCCAAGTCAGATTATTATTTCGGCGATATCAATGCAGGGTGTAAGTGCTATTGCTGCACAGGTGAGAGCTTTATCTGTAAATCCAAACCTAATTTTAGTCACGGCAACTAAAGGATTGGAGCCTCAAACTGGATCAACACCTTCACAGATTTGGCAAAAGGCTTTACCGAATCATCCCGTTGTAGTTTTATCGGGACCCAATTTATCTAAAGAAATTACCCTCGGCTTACCTGCGGCAACTGTGGCAGCTAGTTTAGATTTAGCGGCAGCTGTAGCTGTGCAAAATCTGCTTGCTTCTAAAAATTTTCGAGTCTATACCAACTCCGATCCCATAGGCGTAGAACTGGGGGGAACTCTAAAAAATGTGGTTGCGATCGCTGTGGGTGTATGTGACGGATTAAAACTGGGAACGAATGCTAAAGCCGCTTTGATCACGAGATCGCTTCCTGAAATTATTCGAGTTGGGAATTATTTTGGTGCCCAACCTGAAACATTTTGGGGCTTATCTGGACTTGGAGATTTACTGGCAACCTGTAATAGTAATCTCAGTCGCAATTATCAAGTGGGGTGTGGACTGGGCGAGGGTAAAACTTTAGAACAAATTCTTAAGCATATAGAAGGCACGGCAGAAGGCGTAAATACGGCTAGGGTTCTGCATGAGTTAGCTAATCGAATGGGGTTATCTCTACCAATCTGTAGGTATGTTTATCGCTTGTTAAATGGTGAAATTACACCAATCCAAGCCGTAGAAGGTCTAATGGAACGGGATTTAAAATCGGAGTTATAAACCTAATCAGCAGCCCAAGCAGGAATTATCTGCCATACCTCACGCAATTGTGGATCGAGAACCTGATAATCTGGCTCAAACTTTTTCACTAGTTGCCAAAATTTACTAGAGTGATTCATGTGTATTGTATGGCAGAGTTCATGGATTAATACATACCTAGCAAGGGCTGGGGGCAGAAATAGCAGTTTGTAATTTAGGCTAATGTTTTTAGCTTGGGAGCAACTTCCCCAGAGCGTCTTTTGCTGTCTGATCGTAACTTTGCTGAAGGGTAAACCGATCTCAAGGCTAATCTTTTTTAACTCCTTGTCTAAAAAGCGATCGCCCATACTCAAAAGCCAATGACGTAATACTTGATGACAGAGATCGGGAAAGTTTGTATTTAAAAGTAACTGCAGGTTTGGGTTTTCACTGTATGTGCCAAATTTGGGAGCAATTTTAGGCTCGGTATAGACTACTTCCCAAGTTTGGGCGATCGCCAGCAAATTAATCTGGCTGGGCAGTAGGGGTTGGGATTTATGAAACTCAGTTCGGGCTTGGGATTTACCTAAAGTTTTAGTGATCCATGCTTGTTTTGCCAGTAAAAGTGGTTCAATCCGAGCTTGATCGTAGTCCTTGGGGACAATCACCTCTAAGCCATGCTCACTGGAAACCCTTAGTCTTAAATATTTAGCGCGATCGCTAGTCCGAATTGTGTAGGTTGGTAATAGTGATTTAGCCATGAAAATATTTTCTACCTATCCTAAAATTAATGCAATAAATACCATTGCCGCTTAGTTAAGATATATGTAGATAATTAAAAGTATGGTTTTAGATCCAAGAAATAGTAAGTTATATGTTTGACGTTTTAATAGTCGGTGGTGGTATGGTAGGAGCCACTCTTGCCAGTGCTTTACACTCAAATCTACGGTTAAAAGTTGGCATTATTGAAGCCAAAGCCGAACTATTGGAGGGGGAACTTAGTGCTGATGGACGTGCTAGCGCTGTAGCTCTTGGGTCTAGTCAGATTTGGCAAAAAATTGGAGTGTGGGGCGGAATGCTCAAACGGGGCGTAACTCCCATGAACTGCATTCAAGTCTCTGACGGCAACTATAAGCAGAAAGTTTCTCTGCATCGAGAAGATATAGATCGAGAAGCTTTGGGCTATGTGGTGGAAAATCAAGTGACCCAATCTGCTCTGTGGGAATTTATTAAGGAATGTCCAAATATTGAGCTTATTTGCCCTGCCAAAATTGTGGATATCTGCCGTGAGTCTAACGAATACATGACCGTTCAGGTTGATTCAGGCAATCAAATTACTAATCTCAAAACAAAACTCTTAGTTGGTGCCGATGGCGGGCGATCGCTGGTCAGAAACCTAGCCGAAATCTCCATATCCGAAAAGCACTACGATCAAACCTGCATAGTAGTGACGGTTAAAACTGAGTTTCCCCATGAAAATATTGCCTACGAAAGATTTCAACCGAGTGGACCCTTTGCCCTATTACCTTTACCTAGCGGCGGCACGCATCACGCAGAGAATCGCTTTTGTATCGTGTGGACGGCTACCAATTCTGAAGTTGGTGAGCTTTTAGGATTAGACGATGAAAAGTTTATGCAGGAACTCAGATTTCGATTTGGTGCGGAATTATTGGGAAAATTGGGAACTATTTCTCTTGAGAGTAAAACCCGTGCTAGTTATAACCCACGCTGGATGCACAGTCAGACCTATATTCAACCTCGGTTGGCACTAATTGGTGATGCTGCTCATACGACCCATCCTGTGGCAGGTCAAGGCATGAATTTGGGAATTAGAGATGCTGGAGCGATCGCCGAGATTATTTTAACTGCATTTACCCTAGGTGAAGATATTGGCTCTATGGCTGTCCTTAAGCGTTACCAAGGCTGGCGACGATGGGATAACTGGGCGGTAATTACAGTTACGGATATTACTAATCGCTTATTTTCTAATCAGTTTTGGCTATTTCTACTAATTCGGAGAATAGGATTAGCGATCGCCTCATTCCTACCTTTCAAAAAAATCCTGATGTATTTCATGATGGGATTAGTAGGTCGGCAACCGAACTTATCTCAAAATCTAGAATCTAACTCTCAAAATCTAGAAACATATCCAGCGATCGCTACAACAAGCACGATCACACCCAAAGTTCTACGAAAATAATTTACGCCCTGAAATATTTCTTCCCAAGCCCAAGTGAACAACAATCCAAAGGCAATCGCATCCAGCTGCGTCCCGATTTTTCCCGTTGGAAAAACTAGTTTGAGTAAGGTGACAACAAGCCAGCAAATAAGCGGGAGATTTGGGGCTTGAGCTAAGACAATTCGCCCATTACGATCATGAAAAAACTTATCAAATAAAGTAGTTCTGATATTTTCAGGTTCTTTGCTATAGGTATCTGATTTTGGTTCCGAACTCATGCTGATGACCTCTAAATATTGATATTCTGAGGCTACCATAGCTATTTTTCTTTTATCTCTACCCTTAGATTTATCCCTTAGATTTATCCCTTAGATTTATAAAGAGAGACCCAGAGAATTATAAGATCACAGAACTATCAGAAGAAGTATTAAAGGTTTGATCGGAGCTTAAATAGCCATCTACCATCTTGATCATGCGATCGGCAATGTCTAAGATGCGATTATCGTGGGTAACCATTAAAATTGTTAATCCATCCTCCTTAGCTAGCTTCTGCATTAGCGTCACCACATCGCGACCAGATTGCTTATCTAGAGCTGCAGTTGGTTCATCAGCCAGGATTAATTGGGGTTTATTAACTAAGGCACGAGCGATCGCTACTCTTTGTTTTTGCCCACCTGAAAGCGCAGAAGGACGATAATCTACCCGTTCTGCTAAACCTAACTTACCAAGAATCTCCACAGATTTTTGAGTGGGAGTGTGATTAGGATCAAAGGGCATTAAATCCGCAGACATTTGTACATTTTGCCTAGCAGTTAAGGAGTGAAATAAATTATGTGCCTGAAAGATAAAACCAATATTTTTTCGCACTCCAATTAGCTGGGATTTATCCAAGCCAATAATTTCTCTGTCAAGAACTTGCAGGCTGCCTTCATGGGCGGTGCGTAAAGCTCCCATTAATGTCAAAAGTGTGGTTTTACCAGAACCAGAGGGTCCAGTCATAATCACAATCTCCCCTCGATATAACTCTAGGTTAATATCGAAAAGTGTCTGTTTTCTTAAATCACCTTCGCCAAAATAAAAATTTAGTCCAGATATTTTGACGGAAGGAGTTACTGCGGGAGTTAAAACTTGGTTCTGAGTAATTGGTACTAATGATTCAAGCATGAAATATCTGAGCCGAAGGGTTATTGGAGAGTTTACAATACAAATTAATTCTACAATCTACAAACATTAATATTAATTGACTGATAGGGGTTTGGAAAGCATATGTCGGGAGAACAAATTAGTCTATTTAACATTGACCAGAATTTAGATAAGTTTACGGATCAACCATCTGAGCAAACTAAAGCCTCAAATCAGCGGGTAACCAAAGCTAAATCCTCTTCAGGAATTGCTGAAACCAATCTCCCTACAAAATTCTATGCCGATCTTGATGAGCTTAAGGCTGAGGCGATCGTTTGCCAGAAATGTAATTTAGCCAAAACTCGAACTAATGTCGTCGTCGAAAGAGGCGATCGCCATGCCCTGATCATGATTATTGGGGAAGCACCAGGAGAATCTGAAGACGAGACGGGATTACCCTTTGTGGGGCGATCGGGTCAGCTATTGGATAAAATTTTGGCTTCCGTCCAGTTCGATCCCGCCCAAGATATTTACGTTTGCAACATTAATAAATGTCGCCCGCCTGAAAATCGCGTACCAACCGAGGAAGAAGTCACTGCTTGTAAACCATATTTATTAGAGCAAATTCGCCTAGTCGATCCTAAAATTATTCTACTTACAGGTGCAACCGCCGTCAAAGCGATCACTGGCGATAAACGGGGCATCAGTAAAATTCGGGGACAATGGAGTCAATGGGAAGGACGTTGGGTAATGCCGATTTTCCATCCAGCCTATCTATTACGCAATGCTAGCCGTGAAGAAGGAAGCCCTAAGTGGTTGATGTGGCAAGATATCAAGGAAGTAAAAGCTAAGTACCTAGAGATCGAAAAAGTATGATCCGCAAATATTTAACGGATCGGCAATAATTGTATAAATGCAATCAAGTTTTAATTAGTTTTTAAATAAAATTAGGCTTTAAATAATAAGTAGAGTAGTCCTATGAGTAACTTCGATGATTTAGAAGAAAGATTTCGCCAAATGGAGCGAGAAGTAAATAGTAAATTTGAAACTCCGATGAAGAGTGCTGATCCATTTAAATCAGAGTTTAATCAGGTATCAGAAAATACGGTAGAAACAGCAAAAACTAGCCTCTCTGGTCTTGTAGGCTGGATTAATAGCCTGAAGGGTGTAACTAAAATTGTAGCGATCGCCGTAGTAGGAATTCTTACTTTTACGCTTGTGAAATTTTTAGTGAATTTAGTTGCAGCAGCAGTGTCTTTAGCTTTCATGCTAGCGATCGGCTATATCCTCTACAAAGTATTCTTTGAGACAAAATCATCTCCAAAAGTATGAATCGAACGCAGCAGTTATTTGACCAAATCAGTCGTGATTTAGAAAAATCTAATCTTGATCCTGATCTATTTTCGATATACATTAAATCTTTAGCCGTAACCGCAGGTTTAATACAAAAGCTGATCAAAACCCACGATCTCCAAATCTCTGATGCCTTAGTTCGCCACCAAGCTCAAGAAATCAATCTCAAAAATTAATGATCAAGGTGATTTCGTATCCAGTTGTTGAAACTTTTCATTCTATCCAAGGAGAGGGAGCTTGGGCAGGCACCAGTAGCTTTTTTATCCGTTTAGGTGGTTGTGATGTCCATTGTGGATTTTGTGATACTAAAGAATCTTGGAATGCCGATATACATCCTCAAATTACCGTTGATGATCTTGCAGAAGCTGTGGGTAAGATTAAACCAGCGATCGTTGTAGTTACTGGGGGCGAACCACTTATGCATGATCTCGATCCGCTTACTGATGCTCTTTGTCATCTCCAAATTCCGATGCACCTCGAAACCTCTGGAGCCCATCCTAAAAGTGGCAATTTTAATTGGGTTACACTTTCTCCTAAAACCTTTAAGCCACCCCATCCCAGTGTTTATGAACAAGTGCAAGAATTGAAAATAGTAGTTTCCAGTCCCAATGATCTGCAATGGGCAGAGGCACAATCAACCTTAGTAAGTATTAATACACTCAAATATCTTCAACCAGTTTGGGGTAAATCCTCTGCCCTAGATCTCACCATAAATTATGTATTGGCACATTCTGAATGGCGTCTGAGTTTGCAAACCCATAAATATCTGGGGGTCAGATAGTGAAAGCAGTTGTATTACTTTCTGGGGGAATTGATTCGGCCACAGCAGCAGCCCAAGCGATCGCCGATGGTTATGAACTTATCGCTTTATCTTTTCGCTATGGACAACGCCATGAACGAGAACTGCGGGCAGCTAGGAATATTGCCAAACATTTAGGAATTACAGAGCATTATATTTTGGATGTGCGCCTGCACCAATGGGGCGGTTCAGCTCTGACGGATGGTTCCATCGATATCCCCACCGATGGAGTTCAAACCGATACTATTCCAAGCACTTACGTTCCTGGTCGAAATACTGTATTTATTGCGATCGCCATGTCCTTAGCAGAGGCAAAATCCGCAGAGGCAATTTATTTAGGGATTAATGCCGTAGATTATTCAGGCTATCCCGACTGCCGACCAGAGTATTTAGAAGCATTTCAAAAACTAGCGACACTTTCTTCTAAGGGAGCATTAGAAGGAAAAATTCCCAAGCTTTTAGCTCCTTTAGTTGAAGATTCTAAATTAGATATTATCAAACGCGCAATCAAGTTAAAGGTTCCGATCGCCCTCAGTTGGTCATGCTATGCGGGAGATGTTGAACCCTGTGGCCTATGTGATTCTTGTCGGATTCGCGATCGCGCCTTGATTGAAGCAGGCTTACCAGAACTTGCAACTGCGGTGGGA
The DNA here is from genome assembly GCA_038324415.1 of Pseudanabaenales cyanobacterium. Lineage (GTDB taxonomy): Bacteria > Cyanobacteriota > Cyanobacteriia > Pseudanabaenales > Pseudanabaenaceae > PCC-7502. The sequence continues at coordinate 14,408 of JBBQHY010000020.1, forward strand.
CGAGATTTATATCAGCCCTAAATAATTCCCAGTGAATTCTATTTAGAGATATATTTAGATAGTGTTTACTTGTCCAGATAAACCAATAACTAAACCACTCCATGCCCAAATGTGTAATTAATAGACGTGCTCAATTTTCAGCAAGTCACCGTTATTGGCTATCTGCATATTCGGAAGCCGAGAACCTTAAACAATTTGGAGCCTGTACTAACTTTCCAGGGCATGGTCACAACTATGTTTTGTTTGTGTCGATGCTAGGAGAGATAGATAATAGCGGGATGGTGCTCAATCTTTCTGAGGTTAAGCATACCATTGCTAAGGAAGTCACCTCTCAACTTAATTTTAGCTATCTAAATACAGCCTGGTCAGAGTTTGAAAATAGTCTACCAACCACTGAAAACCTTGCCCGTGTGATTTGGCAAAGGCTCCAACCCCATCTACCTTTAGTCAATATTCAACTATTTGAAAGCCCCGAATTATGGGCAGATTATCAAGGAAAAAATATGGAAGCGCATTTATCAATTAGTACCCACTTTTCGGCAGCCCATCGTTTGGCTAAGAATGATTTGAACTTTGAGGAAAATACAGCAATCTATGGCAAGTGCGCCCGCCCCAATGGACATGGACATAATTATCACCTCGAAGTCACAATAAAAGGGGAAATGAATCCTCAAACTGGCATGATTGCTGATCTTGTAGAGTTTCAGAATATTGTAGATTACTACGTTCTAGAACCCCTTGATCATACTTTTTTGAATAAAGATATTCCTTACTTTGCCAACATTGTCCCCACTGCGGAAAATATTGCCATCTATATTCAAAATGTCTTGACTCATCCCTTGAATAATTTAGGTGTGCAACTACATCGAGTGAAGCTGATTGAAAGCCCGAATAACTCCTGCGAAGTTTACGGTAACGGTATTCCTATGGATCAAACTTTAGATGCTTCTTTGCTTAAGGTTTTGGCTTAGATTGTTTTAGGATAAAGATTGTACTGCCTAAGCTGATAATTCCGATCGCCGCCATAATTGGGACTAAGGGAAATTCAGTAGGGGCAGGTTTAGTTTCTTTGACTTTTGTGTTAGGAACTTGAGCGATCGCCGTCGTAACTGTGGTCTTAAAGTTAAGCTTAAAAGGCTTAAAGTCTTCTCCTCCTATGGGTTTACCAGTAATTTCTAGATCATAGCT
>JBBQHY010000021.1:0-15293 GCA_038324415.1 Pseudanabaenales cyanobacterium
GTGGTCGTGTCTTCTTTTTCTGCGGCAACAACGGTTCAATAATCAACCATTCATTATCGGTCAAACTGCTTGTATATTCTATCTTTAACAACTTTTTTTACCTCTTTTTGTTATATTATAAGATATCAAATTGGTTCTATACAAGTAATCAAGAGGCGATAGTCCTAATTCGATCTAGAACTCAAGTACTATAGTAATTCAGGACTTCGTCTTCATATGCAATGTTGAGTTGAACTCTAGGATGAGAATATTGAATATATAGGTTCATGCCATGTCTAAGATTCTCGTCGTGGAAGACAGTAAGTCTCCAAGAAAAATGATTACAAATTTGCTTCAAGACAATCAATTTAAAGTTGTAACTGCGAGAAATGGATTGGAAGCACTTGCCAAAGTGAAAATGCAACATTCAGGATCTAGCAATTCTCGATATCATAATGCCTGAGATGAATAGCTACGATCTATGTCGGAAATTGAGGAATAATCCTGAAATATGGAATATCAAAATTATTTTGTGCTCGATGAAATCTACCAAAGTCGATCACCATTGGGGATATCGTCAAGGCGCAAATGCCTATATTAACAAACCATTCCATCCAAAAGAATTACTTGATACGGTCAAACTAGTACTTAAGAGTTGTTCTAATGTTCACAAGCATGACGAAAATTATCTTGCATCTAAGTTTGAGGTGATTGGCATTAAAACAGCCAAAACTGAGCGCAAAAGTGAACCCAACCCTGAGCATATTTCTCCTGAAAATCCTGAGATTGTAATGACATCAAATCTGATTCTGTTCAAGGATATATAAATGCAAAGAAATAATTTAGTTAGGGTAATGGTTCTATCAGTGATAATCTCAACTTCAATCTGTTTTGGGATTAGTGCGTATGGAATCCGTCAAAATGCAACAGAGGAGAATAATACAAGGTATTGGCAAAACCAAATTCCATTCTCAGTTCAAGATATAGGTACGGTATTTAGCAATTATTAGTGAGGTTTATATGAAATCTGTGAATTTAGACTTCCAAGTACATGAAAAGCTGAATTTCAAAACTAAGTTTTCCTATGGGTTTGGAGAGTTTGGAGGTGTCATCTTTGTTACTATTCGTGCCTTCTTTCAGTTATTTTTCCTTACCAATGTTGCAGGACTGAATCCTGGTCTAGCGGGCTTAGTGCTCCTGATTGGCAGGGTCTGGGATGCGATAAACGATCCACTTATTGGTTGGTTAAGCGATCGCACCGTTTCTAAATGGGGAAAGCGTCATTCATGGATGTTGTGGGGAGCAATTCCCTATAGTATATTCTCAATCCTGCAATGGCTTGTACCTAGCTTTAGCAGCGATCCACAAACTAACCAAACATTACTATTTTGGTACTATGCGGTTACTAGTTTATTGAGCGATACCGCATTTACGGCTGTTCAACTGCCATACCAAGCACTTATTCCAGATTTAACTCAGGATTATCACGAACGTACTAGCTTAAATAGTTACAAGTCTATGTTTGGTCTTGGAGCGGGAATATTCGCTTTGGTTATAACACAAATTATCTTTAGCAAATTCACCGATCCTAATATGAAGTACTTAGTTATGGCAATTACCTTCGCCATCCTATCTGCACTCACTATCTTTATCTGTATTTGGGGGACTCGCGACCGTCTTAGGTTGGTTGGTAAAGATACAAGCACTAAAGAGAATCTCCCCAGTTCCCTTGGATTGATAGCGCAGATAAAGATTGTCTTAAGCAATCAACCTTTCCTAATCTTAATGGGAATTTATCTTTTTTCTTGGATTGCCGTTCAAACTAATTCCACAATTCTGCCCTATTTCATAGTTAATTATATGAATTTACCCGATCGCCACTTTGCTCAAGCAGCGATCGCAGTGCAAGGTACAGCTCTAATTATGTTGATTCCTTGGAGGATGGTCAGTCAGAAATACGGTAAGAAATTAGTTTATTTTTTAGGAATTCCCATATGGGCGATCGCGCAAATTGGTTTATTCCTATTGCAGCCTGGGCAAGTTACTTTGATGTATTTTCTAGCAATACTAGCGGGAGCAGGTATCTCAGTTGTCTATTTAATTCCAGGTGCAATGATACCAGATGTCATTGATTATGAAGAGTTAAGAACTGGGCATAGACAAGAAGGAGTATTCTATGGCTTCGTGACGCAGTTACTAAAGATTGGCATTGCGATCGCCCTCTTTTTAGTCGGCAAAACCCTAGATTGGAGCAATTTTATTCCAACTGTAGCTGCTCAACCAATTCCAATTCAACCAGATTCTGCTCTTTGGGCAATTAGACTAATTATCAGCTTAGTGCCAATTTTGGCTTTGGTGGGCGGCATGATCTTTGCCTATATTTATCCCATTTCGCAACAAAAACATGAAGAGATTCTTTTAAAGTTATCAGAGAAAAGAGAGAATTTGATATGAATACCTTTGAAGCATTTTCTTCTGATTACGAAACAGCGCGATCTCGCTTTTTAGCTGCGGCAAAATCGAATAATTTCCAAATCCTATCCTATCCAATTCAAACCACAGCTAGAGATGACCTAACAATCGATCTTACTATCCACAGAGGGAATTCATCAGAAAAAATAATTATGATTTCTAGCGGTTTGCATGGAATAGAAGGGTTTTTAGGTTCAGCAATACAATTTGCACTCCTAGACTCTGCGCTCAATCCAAACATATCGTTTATTTTCATCCATGCTCTTAATCCCTATGGCTTCAAATATTTGCGGAGGACAAATGAAGATAACATCGATCTAAATCGTAACTTTCTTTTACTCACTTCCCAGTTAAAGATTAGTCTTTTGGGGTGTGGGGGCTGCGCTACCACGAAGGGGCTTTGCCCCTTAACCCCATTTAAACTGTGTATATTTCTATGGTGGGAAGGGAGTAAAGTCGTAGAAGCCCTAAGAGATGAGAACCGTGATTTTTGGTATTCGCAATCTAAAGATTTTAGAATTAAAGACCGAATCAAAGAAGTATTTACGCCTGCTAACAAGACTTGGCGAGTAAAGTGTGTTTTGCAGGGATTAGAGATTATTTCAATGGCAATTAATTCTCCATAGCATAAATGATTCTGAGCTTAAAAGTAACCTCAAAAGTGAGCTTTTTGACTTCAGATAATCCATATAATTAAAAATAATAGATTCTAAAAAATATAGTAGAAATATTATGCAACAACCACTCAGGCAAGAGGATACAGCATCTTGGATTATTCAGGTATGGACTGCATTTATCATTTCCATGAGTGCAATGAGTATTAGTATATTTAATATGCCAAATAATCGTCCTATGGATGATTGGATGAAATGGCAACTTACGACTACCTTCTTATTTGCAATCAGTTCTACTTTTACCCTTTCCAAGACTATTCGAGACAACCATGAAGCAACAAGATTGAACGCGCGTATCGATGAAGCTAGGGTTGAGAAAATTCTTTCTGAACATCATCCATTAAATTAAATCGAAAGTTAAAAGCAAGCTAAACATGATTTAGTAAAATTAAAATGTCAAATTTCAGAATGTGCTAAAATCCCCTGCGGGTCTGCACCCTATGATCCGAATTATTATCAGTTTACTACTTAAGACCTAAGCGATCGCACCTAATTCCTTAAGCACTGATATTTGGGCTTTAGTTAATCCTCGTACTCCCGAAATATTCATTCCTTCGTATAGTCTAGGAACTTTAATAGTTTGGGCACATTCTCCAGTTCTCACATCCCAAATTTGACAAAAACCATCTTCACTCCCCGAAGCAAGTAGTTTACCATCTTCGCTAAATACGACTGACCAAATCCAATTACTTTCGGTACTGCATTCTAGACTTTGTAATAACTCTCCAGTTTCTATGTCCCAAAGTCTAATAGCCGTATCTAATCCAGAACTAGCAAGAATTTTGCCATCGGGATGAAAAGCTATATTATGAAGTTTTACTGCCAGATGAGAAATCGTTGATATACATTCTCCCGTTTGAATATTCCAAACCCGAATAGTAGCATCTCGACTAGCGCTGACAAGAACCTTGCCATTAGGATGAAAAGCAATTGCGGCAATACGTTCGCTATGTGCTTTTAATAACTTCAAGCATTCTCCTGACTGTGAATCCCATAAACGGATCTCAGCATCCCAACCCCCAGAGGCAAGGATTTGACCATCAGGACTAAATGCCACTGTTTGAACTGGGGTATTATGTCCAATTAAAGTATGAAGACATCTGCCCGTGGTTATATCCCAAATTTTTGCAGTTTTATCTCCACTAGCACTGGCTATCTTATCTCCCTGTGGATTAAATACCGCATCTCTAACCCAAATCGTGTGACCAGTAAGAATCCTAATTAAATTACCTGTCTTTGCTTCGACTATCTTAATTACATGATCTAAGCTCGCACAGACAATTAGCTTCTGATCTGGGCTAAGTCGAGCCTGTAAAGATTTGTGACTTGAGAAAGCTCGTTCACATTTACCAGAACTAACATTCCAGATCTGAATATTTTGATCGGTAAAATCGTTAAGCAAAAATAAGGAATTTTTATTAAAAGCAAAGGGTGCTATTGCAGAGGAATATCCCTGCAACTTCCTGATGCAATGACCCGATTCAATATGCCAAAACTTAATGCTTTTATCTTCGCTCCCCGTAGCCAAAACTAAATTATCAGGGCTAAATGCTAATGCCCAAATCCTTGATTGATGAGCAGTCCAACTTCTTAGGCAAGTTCCAGTTGTTCCATCCCAAATTCTAACTGTCAAGTCATCTCCCGCACTAGCAAGAAATCTCCCATCAACACTATAGTTAATTGACCAAAGGCGATCGCTATGTCCAGTTAGTATATTTTGACAACTCCAATCCTGAGTGTCCCAAAGTTTTATTACCCCACTTTCTCCCGCAGTAGCAAGAATCCTCCCAGTGGGACTGAAGGCAAGGGTATAAACTTCGCAATCATCAACTATTACCCGCAAACAAGTTCCCGATAATACATCCCATATCCGAATAGTCCGATCTAGTCCACAGCTAGCTAAGGTATTACCTTGAGTATCAAATGCGATCGCTCGAGGAATATTTGTATGTCCTGATAATGTATGAATAAGTTCGCCTGAGCGCAAATCCACCATTCTAATTAAGCGATCGCCACAACTACAGGCTAAATACTGACCATTAGGACTGACAACCAACATCGAAATTCCACCAGTATTTTCTAGCAGAGTAGCTGCACAATCACCAGTTTGCAGATTCCACACTTTCACGGTTTGGTCTAAACTGCCACTGATTAAATACTTGCTATCTAAAGAGAAAACAACGGAGAAAATAATATCAATATGCCCATCAATTTCTAATATGCACTTGCCACTATTTACCTGCCAAAGATATATCTGTCCTCGACTGCCACCTGTAGCTACAACTTGCCCATCGGGGCTGAATCCTAAAGAATTAACATTGATCAAGGTTTCTCTAAAAATAGAATTAGATAAATCGGCATTACTAAAGTTAGTGTCATGAAGACTGACATCCCTAAGATATGCTTGCGAGATCGTCAAATTCGAGAAATTATAGCCAGTTAAATCTATTTCAGCTTGAATGAGAAGATTCAGGATATTTCCCCCTGCATAATCTTTTTTATGATGTTTCTGAAAAATCAATTGCGAATGCAGTGATATCAATTGTTTGCGCTCAACCCGATCAATAATTGGATGTAAAATTAACCGCACTTGGATTTCTCTAATGTAATCTGGGGCAGAGGCTTTACACAAAGCATGGCTGCGAAGTCGTAAATGCGAATCTTTAGTTAATTCTTGATTCAATTCCTGACAAATCTCTTCTACCAAATGATTAGTCACATATTCCATCACTACTGGTTGCAAAGTATACCTATTAATCGCAGTTTTCTGGTAGGCTATAATTTCTAAGAGCGACCGCCGCGATAGTGACTCTATGGTATTGAGTAAATGTTTCTTAGATGTGAGTGAGGGTAATTCTGCTTGCAGTTCTTGAAAAGTAATTGGTTCTCTTGCGATCGCCACAGCATACATTACCTCCCGTTCAAGATTAGAAATGCGCTCAAATTGTCTTGACAATAAATCTTCAATATCTCTAAATCCTAAAATCCCTTGGGATAATAATTCTAAAAACTGCTGAATATCTTCACCAAGTAAATCTCGGATTCCCGCTGCCACGATCTTTAGGGCTAGAGGATTACCGCCATAATGGGAGATAATCTGATTCCACTCCTGTTCAGTAGCATTGAGTGTGGTGACTCGATCGCAAATTCTCTTCCCATCTTCTTTGGTTACACCTGATAGTAAAAGCGATCGCCCACTATACCGAGATAAAGGTAATGGCTGCTCGCGGCTAGTAAAGATTAAACAACCTTGATGCCTAGTCTCGGCAAAGCATCTGACTAAATCCACATAGCCTTCATATCCTGGCTTAAAGCTATCTTTATCATTCTCACTTAAAATTGACTCTAGGTTATCCAAAATCAATAGACAGCGATTTTGCTTGAGAAATGTACCTAATAGTAGTAATTTCTGATCTAAGCGCTCTACTGCAGTTAGTCGATCTGGCAATAGGAATAAGAGAATGCTACTTACAAATTCTTCTATAGGGGGTGCGTTATGCAAACTTCGCCATATCAAACAATCAAAATGTTCAGCTACTTGATCGGCGATCGCCACTACTAAAGTGGTTTTCCCAATACCTCCCATACCTAGAATGGCAATTAACTTACATCGGTCATTGATTATCCAGTTTTCCAACTGTGATGTTTCCTCTTCCCGTCCAAAAAAATCAGAAACATCTGGGGCTTCTCCCCAATCTTGAGCATTTTTAAGCGGAGATGACTTGGGGCGATCGTTTTGTAATCTTACCTCTTGGGAAGCTAAGAGAATTTCGTAGATTGGGATTGCTTCAGAGATATTCTTTAATTCTCTTGCACCTAAATAATTTGTTTTTAAGGATAGAGAATGTTTGACGACATCATAGACTGTTTGAGAGATGCAAATACCTCCTGGCTCTGCTTCATTTTGGATCCTCGCAGCAATATTTACGCCGTTACCCAAAACATCTCCATCTCCGAAAAAAACGTCTCCTAGATGAATACCAATTCGATGAGAGAATGAAAGCTCCGATATGGATTTTGGGGTGTTTGCAAACGTTTCTTGGATTTCTAACGCACAGGCAACGGCGGCGATCGCACTGGTAAAATACATCAATAGCCCATCGCCAGTACATTTAAGGACCTGCCCTTCAAAGCTTTTACATATGTCGGTCATGGTCTGAAAATCGCGTTTAACTGTGATTAAAGTTCGATCTTCATGAAGTTCCATTTGAGATGTAAAACCTTGTACATCTGTAAAAACTATTGCTGCTAAATTCCTTTTGGCAGTAATAGGATTGACATCCTGATTAATTATAGAATCATTCGGTTCTTCTATTGGAGATGCAATCTCGCGCCAATCATTAATACCAACAGCTAAACAGATAGCAATAAAATTTTCCTCCCTGACCTTTTCACCTTGCCAAAATCTTCTCAGAGTTATTTGTGAAACTTCTGCTTTCATCCACCACGCAGCACTTCTTGTTTTTGTCCAGCCTTGTCTAAGGCGAGCACGATTGATAATGTTTAATCCTTCTACCGATGCTTTTAAAGAGTTAGACATATATTTGCTTGGGAATTAATCTGACATCAACTGCAAATTCAAATTATTAAATAGATAGAGCAATTGGTCGATCTTTACAATAATGTAAACATTTTTCAGCGCTGTACGTTCATATAAAACAAAAATAATTATTGTGAATGTATATTAGGCAAGCTTTTAAAAAATAATTTGCAGCATTTTAAACATTGTACGGTAATTGTTAAACCACATTTAAGTTGAAATCTGTAGTTAGGGGTGAAGAGAACGAACCAAGTCTCATTAGAGAAGTTACATCATTTTGCAATTTTTCTCTTTTATCGATCACTTCAGTGCTAGGAGATAAAATTTCAATGATCAAGCAAGGAGAATTTAAGACAAATTGATCTTGAGTTTGCAATTCACAGCTTACAACCACGTCAGGATAGTAAAAGATACTTTTTTTCTTAATTTCAGATTCTAACTTCACCTTCATATCTGGCATAAAAGTATCACAGCCACTTCCTCGCAAATCCGATCGCAATCTACTAGCTAGAGATAGAAATAGAAAATTATGCTTCTTACTTGCTCCCGCCATTGCGAACCCTTCTCCACCCTCATATTCATGGCGGATTTTGCATTTAGTTCTGCTTCTAAGTATTCGGAAACAGATAGAAGAATTATGTGCGATTGCATTGTCTTTTTTAACTTGGATTGGCTCTGCAATTATGATGACACCGTAATATGATCTGTGATAAGGCTCAGTGTCTTTTTACAGTAAATATGCTAAGACTTACTCACCCATTTTTCTAAAACCATACTATAACTGTTCTTGCAGTGTCTCCACTCTTGATTACACTTCCAGCAAATGCCCTGAGTTTTACTTTTTTCTATACTGCTCCCTTCTTAGTCAAAGATTTGTCTTTAGGGGGTGTGGGGGCTTTGCCCCTTAACCCCTTTTAAACTGTGTATATTTCTATGGTGGGAAGGGAGTAATAATGATCCTCAGCAATTGCAAGTTCAAAAATAGATGCCCATTTGGGGATTTTACTGAGAATATTGCCAATAAAATCTATGATTTTCTTGATTGACGGCACTAAGTAGTTAAGTTTAAGTAAACTAAAGATAATTAGGGTTATAGGGTGAAGTTCCCATTTATGGTTTTCAGAGAATTTTGGAAAAAAGTTATTAACCTTACTTTGGCACTTCTACTTAAACAAAAATGCTCTATCAGTTAACAGAGTATGATTAGATAAACATTAATAAAATGCTATGGATACCTATGAGGGGCAATTTGGGGAATTTACGATTACTGAAAAAGATCGAACGGATGTCATAATCTATCGTATTGCTTTGTTGATTACCGCAGTTTCGGTTAGTTTCAGTTCCATTATAATTTGTACAGGCATTCTTGGTAACTCAACCGCATTCATTGTTTCAATACTTTTTCTTATTTATTCAATAGCATTGGCGATCGCTTTATTCAAGATTCATATTTATTTAAAAGTGCTACATCAAGCTCTGCAACTTTTTTTAGTAATTGGTAATATTGCTTCTTTAGCCATAGCCATAATTGCCTCACAGCAAAATCTTACTTTCGCTGCATATATATCCCAAAATCCCCTTTCCCTATTTGGCGTAGGTTTTAGTATCGCAGCCGTTACGGGTATTTATTTTAAGGAAGCATTTTGTTTCAATCGCCTCGAGACTAAATTACTCGTTTTGCTAGTACCAATTTTGGTACTTGGGCATATCTTTGGGTTCTTGTCTGGCGGTGTTGTCGAAAAAGCTTTAGCGATCGCTTGGGGGCTACTATTCTTGGTTTTTGCCATTCGCAAATTATTTCAAGCTATTCCTGACGATATTGGTGATAAGTCTGTTTTTGCTTATTTAGAACGCACTCAAAAAAACGATGGCATTACCACCTAAAATTGCGATCCAGACGGCGAGATTTGTGTGGACGACTCTTTGGAAAATAATGATGAAGAGTCTCGCCCCAAGCGATCGCGGTGGTGCATATATTAGAGCTGAGAGTAAATTTCGCCATTTCATTACTAATAAAGAGCCTAGTCTGTATCCACCAGAAGCAAATCGCTATAGTTTGATTATTGGCTATAGTTGTCCATGGGCACATCGTACGGCGATCGTGAGAAGTTTGAAAGGCTTAGATCAGGCGATCGCTCTTATAGTTGCAGCTCCAGCATCGGACTCTGGAATTTGGATGCTGACAGAGAATTTTGAAGATCTGACTTCAGTGCCTCAACTCTATCAACTCGCTGAGAAAAATTATCATGGGCGTTCCACTTTACCAATTCTGTGGGATTCCTACTCTAAATCAATTGTGAATAATGAGAGTTCTGAAATCATCATAATGTTGAATTCTGAGTTTAACAATTTTGCCCGTTATCCAGATCTGGATTTATATCCTCAAGACCTGCAATTAGATATAGATAGTTGGAATCAAAAAATTTATGATGCCGTAAATAATGGCGTATATCGCTGCGGATTTGCTCAAACTCAGAATGCATTCGATCTCGCTTATGATCAACTCTTTACCTGCTTGGATAGCATTGATAAGGTTTTGGCAAATTCTCGATTTCTCTGTGGCGATCGCCTGACATTAGCAGATATTAGATTATTTACTACTCTTTTTCGGTTTGATGCTGTCTATTTTGGATTATTTAAATGCGATCGCCACCGTATTCAAGACTATGCTCACCTTAGCGGCTATGTAAGGGATATATATCAAATACCCAACGTGGCGGAAACCTGTAAATTAGAAGAAGTAAGGCGAGAATACTATGGCAGCCTATTTCCACTAAATCCGAGTGGAATTGTTCCTTCATTAGATCTAAGTTATTTACTTCTACCCCATGGTAGAGACTGACCGTTCTTAATTCACTATCTTTCCTTATCATTGAAACCAGTGGCAGTAGATAGATAATGCAAAGAAAAGTTAACACTAAAAATACTAAAAACTAAGATGGGGAACTAGCCCTGTAACCATTAGTTATTATATTATTAGTTTTATGTACTTGACTATAATATTCAAGCCAATGCTTTAGCCGCCTTTCAAATTAGGACACTAGCAACTCGAATCCCATTTGAGTTCAGTCCTGCCGTTGGGATAGTTAGTTTAGGAATATTTCTTGACGGACGGAAACTTATTGCCAAAAAAGTGAATAAGAAATAATTGCGTTTAAGTAGCGATCGCCCCGTAGATTATCAGTTTAATGAAATTAGGGAGCGATCGGTTCAAAAAAAAGACCTAGAAGATTTATGACTTTCTCTAGGTTTATTAATTAGTTTCTGTAACTCAATTATTCTGGTCTATCTTCGATCACGCGGTCTATTAGTCCGTAATTTTTAGCTTCTTCTGCCGAAAGGAAGTAATCACGATCCATATCTCGTTCAATTTTTTCAATAGGCTGACCAGTTCGAGTGGCGTACTCTAGGTTGAGTTGCTTTTTGATTCGCACAATTTCCCTTGCTTCGATTTCAATATCCGTAGCCTGCCCCCTAGCACCACCCATCGGTTGATGAATCATAATCCGAGAGTGAGGCAAAGCAAAGCGTTTACCCTTGGTACCAGCCATCAGCAAAAAGGAACCCATTGAAGCAGCAAGTCCAACACAGATAGTTGTGACATCAGATTTGATGTGCTGCATGGTGTCAAAAATTGCCATTCCTGCTGTGACCGAACCACCAGGAGAGTTGATATATAAGCGGATATCTTTAGTGGGGTCTTCAGAATCAAGATAAAGCATAACTGCCACAATTTGATTGGCAATTTCATCATCAACTTCTTTACCTAAAAAGATAATACGTTCACGGTAAAGACGATTATAAATATCGATCCATTGGGTATAGGCATCACCCGGCATCTTGTAGGGAACTTTTGGTACTCCGATTGGCATGGTTTTAATTAGTTAAGTTTTAAGTAAGGTTTATTTTGAAATTTTGTAGTTATTTTAGGCTTAGATTGCCGAAGGAATAGCTTTAGGTAGATCTTTGCGACTTTCTAAAACCCTATCAATTAATCCATATTCCTTAGCTCCTTGGGCAGTCATGTAAAATAGTCGATCCATGTCTTTAGACAACTTTTCCTTAGACTGTCCAGTGTTATGAGCTAGAACATCGAGCATAGTATCTCGGTTCGCAAACACTTCCTTTGCCCGAATTTCAATATCCGTTGCCTGACCTCTAGCGTAGCTTTTGGGCTGACGCAAAACGATACTAGCATTGGGTAAACTAGCTCTAAGTCCTTTAGTCCCAGACGATAGCAACATCGCCGCCGCCCCGATCGCTGTACCAATACAAATAGTATGAATCGGAGGCTTAATGTAACGCATAGTGTCAGCTATAGCAAAAGCTTCAGTTTCAAAACCAACTGGTTCACCATCTTCACGACCTGTGCCTGAAGAGTTAATGTATATGTAAATTGGTTTTTCAGGGTCTTCGTATTGCAGATATAGCAATTCAGCCGTAACTAGTTCCGTGACCGCTGCAACTAGAGGTAAACCAATGTAAACAATCCGTTCTTTGAGGAGTAAAGAAGGTAAATCGGGAGGGGGAGAACGAAAGTTAGTATCTCCGTAGTAACCTGCTTGAACAGCTTGATTCATGATCTTTTGAAGGTTATGGGATAGAAATGTATGGATACTGTTAGCTTATCACAGGGTTTTGATCGTGATTTTAGGGAATTACAGCTAGGAAGTAGTGTTATCCGACTTCTAGATAGATTTTTGGGTGTCAGCCCATTGCTCTGGCGTAAAAGTAGAGAGGGATAGGGCATGAATATTTGTTTGCATTTCCGACTCTAGCGCGGCATAAACCAGTCGATGTTGTTGCATGAGAGTCTTATTTGCAAAGAGATTGGAGACAATGACTGCATCGTAGTGTCCACTACCTTGGGGGCTGTGTTTATGGTGTTTGTGGCGATCGCTCTGGTCAGTTATTTGCACTAGATCAGCTTGAAGCTTTAGGTTAAGCGTTGCTTGAATTTTAAAGATTTGATTGGAATCAGACATATCTTATAATTTGGTCTTATAGTTTGGTTAGTTTGGTTATTTTACTTCGGGCAAATTTGGAGTTAAAAGTTTAGCGGCAATTACACCACCGATAAACCCAAACAGATGCCCTTCCCATGAAACTCCCCTTTGCAATGGCAAAACTCCCCACAGCACGCTACCGTAGAGAAAAACAGCAATAAATGATAAACCAATAGCGATCGCGCTGCGTTCAAAATAGCCCTTAAATAATAAAAACCCCAAGTAACCAAAAATCACTCCACTGGCACCAATATGAAATCCAGGACTACCGAAAAGCCATGTTCCTATGCCACCAATTAGGGCTGCTAGAACTGAAACTGTATAAAATTGGTTAACGCCCCGCAGCATGATAAACCAGCCTAGAACTAAAAATGGCATAGTGTTCGCCGCCACATGGGCAAAACTACCATGTAAAAATGGGGCAAAAATTATGCCGCTAAGTCCAGTCATATTGCGGGGATAAATTCCAAATCGGTCTAGCGATCGCCCGAACACGTAAATATCTAAGATCTCGATCGCCCAGATCGAAACTATAAAACCAGCCAAAATTTGAACATGACTACTAAGCTCTGCTAGGAATGTTGGTTTTTTCTCAGTCATAGTTTTAACAAGTCATAGTTTTGATAAATGATAAATAAACCTAGGTATTTGGCAATCTTTTTTGCTTTAGCTTCCAGATTAAGCCTGACATCGAGTTAGTAAAAATGTGGGTAGCTACGGCGGGTAATAAGCTATTTGTGGCGATCGTAATTGCCCCTAATCCTATGCCCACAACCATTGCCCAAGCTGCATATTGCCAATGTTTGAGGTTAGCCATATGTAAAGCCCCAAACACAATACTACTAACAATCACGCCCACAGCATTCATGCCAAAGCTGGGTAAAACTACACCTCTAAACAATAGCTCTTCGCTCATACCTGGCAGAATTCCTAACCAAATTATATCCATCATCTGTAGTGGTTTTAGTACCATCTCTAAATAGGTATTAGCGGCAGTCCGATAGTCTGCCCAAACCTCATAAATGAGACTGCTAAGTCCAGTAATAAGTAGACCCAAACCTATGCCTAATGCTAAATTCATGGGTTCCCAAGTTAAGGAAATTACTGGCACCTCAAATAGAAATGTCCAAGTCTTTGCGACTACTAACATCACTACGGCTGAGACTGCCATACAGATCAAAACCTGCGATCGCGATAGAGTTGGCATGGCTGGTTCGGTCATAGTAAAGCTAATTTTAAGTGGCTATTAATGTCATAATACCCCGTTTTCTTTAGTTATGAGATTACCGTTACTGGTTTCAGTTGGCATTTTGCTAATATGGGCAAGGATTAATCAAATAATTACCTTTAGGTTGTAATAGCTTGCCACTTCTCCCAATACAAAATATGAGCGATCAAAGTGAAGACCAAAAATGGATGTGGTCATGCTTAAAGATAGCAGCCCAAGGGCAGGGAGTTACTGCTCCAAATCCGATGGTGGGTTCCGTAATTATCAAAGATGGGAGATTAATCGGCTCAGGTTTTCACCCCAAAGCGGGACAGCCCCATGCTGAAGTTTTTGCGATCGCCAATGCTCAAGATAATTTTGAATCTACAATCGGGGCAACTTTGTATGTAAATCTAGAACCCTGTAATCATTTTGGGCGCACGCCTCCCTGTACTGAAGCAATAATTAAAGCTGGAATCAGTCGGGTACTAGTGGGGATGATTGATCCTGATGTGCGCGTTTCAGGGAAAGGATGCGATCGCCTAATGAAAGCAGGAATTGAAGTTATAGTCGGCGTGGAAGAACAGGCTTGCCAAGAACTAAATGAAGGATTTGTCCATCGGGTTAAAACGAATCTGCCCTTTGGCATTCTGAAGTACGCTATGACCCTAGATGGTAAAATCGCAACGAATACTGGGCATAGCTTTTGGATTACGGGGAAACCTGCTCGCCAACAAGTCCATTTACTTCGATCGACCTGTGATGCTGTGGTTACAGGTGGGAATACCGTAAGGATGGATAATCCCCAACTTACAACCCATAATTTAACTCAGCATTGTCCCTTAAGAGTTGTCATGTCTAGAAGTTTGAATCTACCCCGTGATGCTTATTTGTGGGATATGAATGAGATGGAAAGAACTTTAATATTTACGGAAAAAGAGAATTCTAATTCAGAAATGAAAAAATATTTATGCAATCGCCAAATTGAAGTAATAGAACTAGAAAACCTCTCGCCATTGGCTGTAATGGCAGAACTAGGAAAAAGAGGCTGTAATCAAGTGCTATGGGAATGCGGGGGAAACTTAGCTGCAAGTGCGATCGCAGATGGCGTTATCCAAAAAGTCTATGCTTTTATTGCTCCCAAAATTATTGGTGGGGGCTTAGAAGCGATCGCTCACTTCGGGAATTCGCAGATGACTTCGGCTTTAGCTCTAACTAATACGCAAGTTAAAACTATTGGTGAAGATTGGCTAATCACAGGGTATTTACCCCAAATTTGACATCCTCCCACGGCTAAAGCGCGTGGGATTCCTAAGACTCACGACTTAGGTTTCTGTTTCTTCCTATCACTAGGATTTCGCAACTGCCCTTTAGAGGTATCTCTATCAGGTCTTATGTTCGCTCCACAGACTGAC
>JBBQHY010000022.1:0-15226 GCA_038324415.1 Pseudanabaenales cyanobacterium
GCTGCTATTTTTGCTGAGCATCCGATGGGTCATAAACTCTGAGTGAATCATACGATGGTAAGTCAGCACAAATGTCGTCAGGCGATCGCCGATCACATTGACACTATCAGCAATAATTTCTGCTTTTGGTTGAAACATAATTGATGAGATTTTCAATACATTACATTTTAGGTGTTTGCCTCCGATTTTAGCAGGTTCTCGCTAGAGTATTCTTTTGTGAGTGGCAGCATTCCCAAAATAATAAGTAAGGCGATCGCAGTTAGGGCGATCGGGATAATAACTTCAAATCTTTCTGTCTCTTTAAACCCTCGATTCGCAGCTCGATCAAATTCTTTTTGAGTTATCGCAAGAGTATCATAGTATTCTTAAAATCAAAGTTACTGTTATATCTTCATCACTTAGGTTTAAAAGTTGATATGGGTCTACGATCTAAAGTTTTGCAGGGTGGCCTCTACTTAGCGATTCGCCAAGGAATTGGTATGGTGATTAGTCTGGTCGGTGTACTCCTGATCACTCGCGTGATTGGTCCCAAGCAATATGGTCTATACGCAAGCGCTTTTGGTCTATTTTATTATTTACAGAATATTAGTCAATTGGGCTTAACTGTTTTTCTTGTGCGTAAAGAACGCGAAGAAGGAAAGGATGACGGTCATATTTACGATCAAGCCTTTACTTTACTACTGCTGATCGGTTTTGCGGGAATTGGACTTAGCAAGCTGGGATCACCTTTTTTAGCAGCTTGGATTAACCTAGAAGGATTTGAACCGACTTTCCAAGTTTTAGCTTTTAGTTTGCCAATTGTACTGCTCGGACAAGTGCCAATGGCGCAATTAGAACGTCAACTAGATTACAAGCGCGTGGCTTGGGTGGAATTGATGGGGCAGTTAGGCTACTTTGTCGTTGCCTTGACGATCGCTTTTAATGGCGGCGGCGCTTGGAGTCTAGTCGCAGGTTGGTGGAGTCAGCAGATTATTCAGGCTGGATTATTTTTTGTCGTTTCCAAATATCGCCCTCGGTTAGTGTGGCAACCTGAAGTAGTCAAGCAAATGTTAGTCTATAGCGTTGGCTACTCCGCATCGTTTTGGGTGTGGCAAATGCGTTCTCTCGTAAATCCTCTGTTGGTGGGACGTTTTTTAGGCGCGGAAGCAGTTGCCTATGTAGCTTTAGCGGGGCGCATGGTAGAACTTTTAGGATTTGTCAAGTCTGCGACCTATCGCTTATCAATCTCCACACTGGCTCAAGTACAGGGCGATCGCCTCAGACTTAGCAAAGCGATTACCGATGGCATGGGGCTGCAAATCTTGGCATTGGGTCCATTTTTGGTTATCGTTAGTTGGTTAGGTCCTTGGCTATTGCCATTAGCATTTGGAATCAAATGGCTGCCAGCGATGGATATTTACCCATTTATTGCAGTTAGTCTACTAGCCAATGCTCTATTTAACATGCATTCTTCTGCTCTTTATGCTCTCAATCGTAACTGGCAAATCACTTGGTATCACATCATCCATATTGTTCTATTTATGGGAACTGCATGGATCTTAATTCCGAAATTAGGGTTACTGGGTTTTGGTTTAGCAGAGATTGCAACGATCGCCAGTTATATTATGATTCACTTTTATTTAGTCCAAGATTTAGACAGTCCAGATTACCGATTTGCAGGATTGCTAGCCATGTCTTTTGGATTAGCGCTATTTCCCTATCAGCTAGGATGGTGGGTTGTTTTAGGATTACCAATTGTACTCAGCTTGCCTTTAATTAGACATAAACTAATCGATCAATGGCAAAGTATTAGAGCCAGCCAAACAACTTAACAATCAGATTTTATAATTAGATTTTTAGAATTTAAAACCGTAATTATGCAACCACAACCTTTAGTTAGTATCTTGATCAATAACTATAATTACGCTCAGTTTTTGCGTGATGCTATAAACAGTGCTTTAAACCAGACTTATCCAAATATTGAGATTGTAGTGGTGGATGATGGTTCAACTGATAACTCATCTGAGATTATTGCTAGCTATGGCGATGCAATTATTCCAGTACTTAAAGCTAATGGCGGTCAAGCATCTGCTTTTAATGCAGGGTTTGCCGCAAGCCGAGGAGATATTATTTGTTTCTTAGATGCCGATGATATTTTCTTACCCGAAAAAGTGGCTGAAGTTGTACGAATTTTAAAAGATTATCAAGAAAGTCTTTGGTGTTTTCATCCGCTTAAAAAAGTAGACTCTGCCGATATCTTATCCATAAATATCTTATCTATAAAGAGCGATCACCAAAATTTGGTGCAAGAATGCGATGTGCGATCGGATATCTGCCAAGGCGGAGGAAGAATGCGCCAAAAGCTGCCCTTTTCTATACCTGCCACTTCTGGACTTTGCTTTACTCGTCCACTACTTCAGCAAGTTTTTCCTATGCCAGAAGCAGAAGGGATTGGACTAGGTGACACTTATCTACAATTCACATCTGTCGCATTAGGGAAAGGCTTTGCGGCATTGAGTAACCTTGCTTACCAACGAGTTCATGATCGCAATTTATATACGCACAATGCTAATAGAAAACCAGTAACTGCCAATATTTTGTGCTTAACTGCATTCTGGATACGGACAAATTTTCCTTTTCTAACTCAGTTTGCTCACAAATTATTTGCGGCTGGACTTAATAACTATTGGAAATCGGACCACTCGAATAAAACAACTCAGGAGACTCTCAATAAATACCTTGCTTCAGTAACATTCTTGGAAAAATTAAAAATCTATCTGAGATCGCTGTATTATTACTTTACTAGTATTGATATTGTTTAATGGATTCAATTAAGAGACATTAAACATGACAAGTCTGAAATTGCATAACAACTTACAACAACTTATGAAAACAGAAAAGATACTTATAACTGGTGATGCATTTTTTTTAAACCGACATAAACCCCTATTTGAGGCAATGTCGCTACAATCTCACCAATTAAATTATTTATTTGGTGATGCAGATTTTGGATTGGAAAAAGCAGTAAAGATATTCGGTAAGCTAGTTTCTATCGTTTCTCCTCTACGGGGGAACCAAATTCAAAAAAATACCAAAAGATTTATTAATAAATCTAAACGCATAGAGAGTAAAATCAGACAACTTAGCGATCGCCCAGATTATGTCCTACATGTCTTCGGAATGTACTGCCCATTTTGGGATCAATTTGATATTCCCTATGGAATGCTGCTCGACTATACGATGTCATTAGCACATAAAAATTGGACTCCTTGGTGTCCATTTGCTAATAAGCAGCAGCTTGCGGAATGGATAGAATGTGAACGTTTGGCTTATCAGCGATCGCATCACATTTTTGCTATGAGCAATTTAGTTAAATCTTCTCTGATCGATGATTATGGTGTTGCGCCTGAAAAAATTTGTGTAGTTGGCTCTTTTACAAATCGTCATCCTTTATACGAAGGACAAAAGAACTTTGGTAGTCAACAGCTTTTATTCAATGGCTCAGATTTTGAGCGCAAAGGTGGGGATCTTGTCTTAGCAGCCTTTCCAATAGTTAAACAATCCCTGCCCGAAGCGAAGCTCGTGATCATCGGCAAAAATGCAAAAAATCTACCAAATGGAGCCGAAAATCGCGGACGGATTGCCTCTCTCGAAGCCATGCGTCAACTTTTTCTGGAAACAGACTTAGTAGTTGCCCCTGCGCGGTGCGATCCATTTCCCTCCTTTGTGATTGAAGCGATGAATTACGGCGTGCCCTGCATCGTTTCAGGTAATGACGGAATGCCCGAAATTGTTGATGATGGCATCAATGGTCTAGTTGTCGATCCTCTCACTCCTGAGTTACTTGCCGAGAAAATCATTAATTTACTAGGCGATCGCGCAAAATTAAACTCCATGTCGGTGCGATCACGGCAAAAAGTCAAAACCAAGCTAAATCCTCATACTGTGGCGAACAAAATTATACAATCACTTTTAATTGGTTAATTAATTACATGGACAATCTATTAAAGCGGGTCGAAAAAATATTTTTTATTCTTGGGCTAATTTATTTTACAGAACCGTTCCTCCCTTTTACTACTTCTTCGGTAGCTATAGATGTATTTTCATCTGCCGATAAACTACCCGTAGTAGAAGATAGTCGACCTTTATTGATACTACGTATTTTTTTCCTAGGAATTACTTTTTTTCTAACGCTGGTAAATAGTAAGCGAATTATTTATCTTGCCTTAAAAAGAAAATTTTTTTTGGTGTTTATAGCTCTCTACCCACTATCTTTTCTATGGTCTATAGTTCCTGATGAAACCCTTAGAAAGGGGATAATTGTTATAGGGTGCGTTCTATTTGGTTTCAATCTTGCTGATCGCTACTCCCTTAGAGATCAGCTATTTATTTTAGCTTGGTCAATGGGAATTTTAGCAGTTGGTAGTCTCTTGTTCACATTAGCTATGCCTTCATTAGGAATTGAATCTGGAGAACATGCAGGAGCATGGCGTGGACTTTTTCCTCAAAAAAACCCATTCTCTCGAACTATGGTATTAAGTGCAATTACGATATTATTAGCAGCAATGGAAAGCTATTCACATCACAAGATTATTTGGTTCGGATTAGGACTTTCAGTTCTCTTGATTTTGCTGTCAACTGCCAAAAGTGCACTTGTACTTTTTCTGTTTTTGCTAATTTTGATGCAACTATTTAGAATGCTCAGATGGAATAATAGTATAGCTCTACCAATTTTTATTATTATGGTTCTTATAGTCGGCGGCATTAGTATTTTCTTAGCTAGCAACACAGAATCTATTGTACGTTTTTTAGGGCGAGATATCACTTTGACAGGGCGCACAGGCATTTGGGCAGTTGTAATTAGTAAGATTATGAAGCACCTTTGGTTTGGCTACGGTTATAAGGGTTTTTGGCTTGGAATGCAAGGAGACTCAGCAGATGTTTGGTATGAAACACTAGGTTTTATGTCACCTAATTCTCACAATGGATTTCTGGATATTGCCGTTGAATTAGGGCTTGTGGGTTTATTCTTTTTCTTGTTAACTTACAGCAAGAACTATTTTCGAGCCTTGACATGGCTTCGATTAAAGGTGACAGCAGTAGGTCTATTTCCTATCATGTTCTTAACATATATGTTACTTTACAACATAACTGAAAGTACTATTGATGCTCCTCCCATAACTTTGGTGCTTTATTCATCGATTACCACTTCGGTTTTAACCGAGTTTATTCCAGTTCAGGATTCTAAAACTAGTGCGGATAGAAATCTCAAAATATTGCTAAAAGAAAATTTATGATTTGCTAATTTAAACTTGAAGTGCTGTATATCCCGATAATCGTTTCATCAAACTCTACTAAGAAATCAAATAATGTATAAACGACTCGCAATTTTTGTGCATACCCTCTATGGTGGAGGAGCTGAGAGAGCCATGCTAAATCTGGCGAGAGGCTTCTCGGAACAAGGTATTCAAGTAGATTTAGTGTTATTGAGAGTTGAGGGGGCTTATCTATCTCAAGTGCCATCAGAAGTAAGGATTATTGATTTAGGCGGAAAGCGACTATTGCAGAGTTTGCCAGCGCTCGCTCGCTATTTAAAAAAAGAGAAACCTCCTGTAATGCTCTCAACTTTAGATGATACGAATATCGCCGCTTTATGTGTGCGTCGCTTTATCGGTAGTAAAACTCGATTGGTGGTCAATGTTCAGAATACGATCTCACAAGATGCCAAAACATCTAGCCAACTCAAAACGAAGTTAATGCCCCTGTTGGTGCGGTGGTTTTTCCCTTGGGCAGATGCTGTAGTACCTGTATCTCAAGGTGTGGGCGATGACTTAGTTGAGCTTGGTGTAGATCGTCGGCGTATTCATGTGATCCCCAATCCTGTAATTACTCCAGAAGTTTTTGAGAAGTATCAAGAAGCAATCGATCATCCTTGGTTTGCGACTGGGCAACTACCAGTCATTTTGGGTGTGGGTCGGCTTAATCAGCAGAAAAATTTTCCGATCTTGATCCGCGCATTTGCTAAGGTTCAGCAGCAACGTCCATGTAGGTTAGTCATTCTAGGTGAAGGTGAAGAACTACCCATATTAAAAAATTTGATTCAAGAGTTGGGGCTTGAGGATGTGGTGGACTTACCAGGGTTTGTCAGCAATCCTTATGCATATATGTCTCGATCGGCGGTATTTGCACTCTCTTCTATATTTGAAGGCTTACCAAGCGTGTTGATTGAAGCCCTCGCGATGGGAACTTCGGTTGTCGCAACTAATTGTAAAAGTGGCCCAATGGAAATTTTGGAAAATGGCAAATATGGCAAGTTGGTCGAGGTTAACGATGTGGACGGACTAGCAACAGCGATCGCTACAACTTTAGAAACACCGATGGATTCCGAGATTTTACGTCAACGGGCTAGAGAATTTACCCTAGAGCGATCGCTAGCTAAATATTCTCAAGTTTTACAGATTGGATAAAAAGGTTCAAATTTATATGATAATCAAAATTTAAGCCTAATATATACACAAGGTGTAAATCTAATGGGAATGCCTAGACTGCTCATTTTTTCATGCGATCCATCCTATTCTGGTCTTGCTAGATTACCAAAATCTATAAAGGCTGCTGGATTTGAAGTTGCTGCGCTCTGTTTCCCCCAATCTTTTCTTGCTAAAACTCGTTATCTAGATCAGATTTTTCTTTTAACGAAGAATTCTTTAACTAAGACAATGAATGCAGATAAAACCTTAAAGCAATTGGTCGAAGTCATGACAATTTGGTCGCCAGATCTGCTGATTTTTGGTGATGAAAGTACTGTTGCATTTGGTCATTATCTTGTTCAGAATTCAGCCAAATTTAAAACCTTGCTTCCAGATCCCATTTTACAAGTCATTAAATCTTCTCTAGGAGATCCAGAATTTTTTGAAGCAACTTTGTTCAAAAACAAAACGCTAGAAGTCGCCCATAGTCTAGGAATACGCGCCCCCGCCGCAGTTTCAGTCACAACTTCAGATGCCACACTGGAAGTTGCTAAAAAAAGCGGTTACCCCATAGTACTCAAAAAAGAGTTTGGCTGTAGTGGTGTTGGCGTAAAAGTTTGTTCCAATCAAGCAGATTTACTAGAAAAACTTCCCGACTTTCTACCTCACCCCACTTCGCCATTCAAATCTCAAATCCGACGCTTTATGAAGCGCGATTGGTTTCCAGAGCCAAAAGTTCTAAGTGTGCAACAGTTTATTAAGGGGGTTACAGCTATGTACCCAGTAGTAGCAATTAAAGGAGAAGTTTTAGCAGGATTTGCGGCTGTAAAAGATTTGACCGTTTCCGCAACTGGGCCTAGTAGTGTGATTCGGTTTATTAATCATTCTGAAATGCAAGCAACAGCGATCGCTTTAATTAAAGAATTTAAATTTACAGGATTTGCCAGCTTTGATTTCATCCTCGAAGAAGGGACAAATCATGCCTATTTGCTAGAATGCAATCCTAGACCTGTTTCTATTTTACATCTAGCCGCTCTAGTTGGGATTGATATAAGTGAAGCTTTATTTGTGCGTTTACAAGGTCAGGAATGGGAACCACAATTTACTGTAGAAAAAGACCTATCGATTGCTCTATTTCCCCAAGAATGGAAGCGCGATTCATCTAGTGAGAATCTACGTCAACTTCATCATGATGTTCCATGGGACGATCCAGAATTGCTTAAAGCTTATATTTCATAGCCTTATAGACGATCTGCTGATTCAAATATGAGTAAACAAAATTATGATCTTTAAAAGGAAAAACATCAAAAGTTTTCTCTTAGCAATTATTTGTATTGTTATTGTTTGGATAACTGGCTGCCTAGCCCCAAATGCTCAAGTTGCTGGGATTGACCCCGCTAATAGTAATCCTGCGGTTATTCAAAAATGTCAAGACTTTGCTCGTATACCTGTACGTGAGTATCTACTAGATAACAATGTGTGGGGCAAAAGTAATATTACAAACTACCAACAATGTGTGTGGGCTGATACAGGCAGTAATCCCTTAATAGCTGGATGGTCATGGTCATGGCAAACGACGGATAACAAGAAAGTGAAAGCTTATCCAGAAATCCATTATGGATGGGATTGGGACAAGAAATTTACCACGACTAAATTACCGCTAAAGGTCAATAAAATCAATAAAATCCAAGTTACCTATGATGTAACTACTTCGGCAGAAGGAGTATATAACTTAGCATTTGATTTATGGCTCACCAAAGCATCATTTCCAACGAGAAATAATCTTTCGAGAGAAGTGATGATCTGGGTAGATGGAACCAAAAAAAAATCTGGCGCGACATTTATTAAGAGAGCTACTATTGACGGTGGGGAATATGATTTATATATCAATCGTGATTGGAATTACTGGACTTATTTTTCCTTTATTAAAGTAGTTCCACAACCAAAGGGAACACTAAATGTCCATGAATTTCTCTTTTTCTTGAAAAATGCAGAATATATCTCACCCCAAGAATCTCTGGTTGAGATCGAGCTTGGAAATGAAGTTTGGTCAGGATCGGGAAAAACAGTAGTAAAAAATTATTCTATCAATGTGAACAATTAAAGCAATTGGATCAAGTCATACAGAGCTTTGCGCTGTAAATCGTTATATCAGCGAAATAAATTGAGTATCACAGATAAAGGGTTAGCTAATTGTGTAGCAATATCGAAAATAGTCGATGAATTACTCTTAGGCACTATAACCACATCGCCATCTTGAATCTGGTAAGTATCAGTTAAATTGCTCAGATCAATTGATTGATTCTCAACTTTTCCATCTTCTCCTAGTCGAATGAATATCACTCCATTGAGATTGGCTTTATCGGTGGGTCCACCAGCGATCGCCACTGCACTTGAAATAGAGCTATTTGGTGAGACTTCGACTTCTCCTGGTTTTTTGACTTCACCGACAACTCTTACTTTGACGGTCTTCGGTGCCAATGTCGAGCGGGCGATCAAACGACGATCCAAAGTATCGTTAGCGGTTAACTTTGGTACAAATATTGAATCACCATCTTGAAGCAAAACATTAGCGGATAGATTACCCGAAACTAATGCTTCCCAAAGATTGAGACTGATGGCGAGCTTTTCGCCAGTTGGCAGGGTTCGGCGCAATTCAATTTTTCGCAGATCGGCATTTTTAGTTAAGCCCCCTGAGCTAAGTAATGCCGAAGTGAGAGTCGGAATTTCTGGCTGTAGACTTCCCGAACTAGATGGAGCAGGATTAAAATTTTGTAATTGAATTGGACCTGGACGGCTTACTTCGCCAGATACATTGATTAATAAAGGACGTTTATTTAATACCCCAATTGTAACTACAGGATTTTTTAAAAAAGGACGTAATTTTTTAGTCAAATCTTGCGATAGAACTGAAGGTGAAAGCCCTGCTGCTTGTACATTGCCGATCGCGGGTAAAGCGATCGTGCCATCCGTTAAAATAATTTTTGTACCAGTAAATTCTAGATAACCCAAAACCGTAATTTCAAGCTGGTCGCCTGCCCCTAAAATATAAGGATTACTAGTAAAGGCGCTAGTTGAAATCTTTCCTGTTAATGGAATAGTTGATAAAACTGATTTAGTTGGATTGGCGATCGCGTCAGATATATAGCCTCCCATCATAATTGGAACTAATATGATCAATCGTCTCAGACCCAAAAGAAATCTTAACTGCATAGAATACATTGGTTTATTATCCATTTAACTTGTGGAGTTCATTTAACAACTGTTATATCTTGTGTCGTGGGTTGTATATAGAGAGCAAGCTGATTTGGTTGATCATCAGATGTGGCACAATTTGCAACGACCCCAAGAACATTTTGCCCTGAATATTGCAAGAACTTTTTCGCAATCCGAGCGCTAGGCAAATCTAACACTTGAGGACGAGCCACCAACAACAAACCGTCCGTCATCCCACACAAGGTCATCGACTCTGCACCAACAATAATCGGTGATGTATCTAGAATTACGAAATCATATGATTTAGCTCCAGAATCAATAAGTTCTTGCATCGTTTTAGAATTCAATATCGCTAATGGATTTGGATGAATTACCCCAGCAGTTAAAACATCTAGGTTATTGATTACCGTATGCAGAGCTTTGTCTATGTCAACCTCTCCCGCAATAACATTGGTTAATCCCATATCATTGCTTAGGTTCCAGATTTCATGCTGTTTTGGATGATATAGATCCGTGTCAATCAGCAATACTCTTTGACCAAGATGGGCGATCGTTGCTGCTAAATTTGCGGCGATCGTAGACTTTCCTTCTTTGGGAACAGAACTTGTGACCACAAAAGTTTTGAATTTTTGATTAGTATTGAGAAGTTTTAACTGTGCTTGTAAAATCCTATAAATGGCACTGATCTGAGATTGCGGCAAATCTATGACTGGCAAACTAGGAACTGGGTAGTTAGACTTCTTAGAAGGTAAATAAACCTTGCCAAATTTTGGAATTGTGCCTAACCATGTGTAATCAAATAACTGACGTATTTCTTTAACTGTTTTTATTGAGCGATCAAGAGTTTCGAGAATGATCATGATTACGATCGCTACTACTAACGCTAATATTGTCCCTACAACTAAAGTTATAGTTTTCTTAGCAGTGATCGGAGAATCAGGCGTTGATGCCATCTCAATAATCTGAGCATTACCTGTGATCTGTTGTTCAGCAACCTCTAATTCTTGAAGTCTTTTTAATAATGTGGAATAGGTCGATTGCGATACTTCTAATCGACGTTGCAGCTCTTTTTGCTCTTGTTCTAATCTTGGCAAAGTACCAGCACGATTTTGATAGAAGTTAACTTCATTAGATAAAATTGCGACTCGACTAGTAAGCCCTAATCGTTCAACTTCGGTGTTAACAAATTTTTCGATTAAGCTTTGTTTAGTTGCTCCAATCTGTAAACTAGCATTAGTAAAAGCTTCAGGACTACCAACAATTTCGGCAACTCGCTTTTTTAAAAGATTTTGCAGCTCAGCTTCTTTTTCTTTTAAGTTAACCACCGTAGAATATTGCTCCTCATAGAGCGATCGCTGAATTGCTAATTGATTTTGAGTGTCTTGCAACTCCTTAAGTGCTTGCTGAATACCAGTTGATTGACTTAATGAACTAATAGCGATCGCGGTTTCACTGTTTAAGCCTAACTTACTTTGCAAAGCATTTGATCGCGCCGTCACATCACCAAGATCTGTAGAGGCTTTAATAATATCAGCATTCAAAGCCGATGCATTTGATACTAAAGCCTTAGATTCTTCTTCCAAATTAGTAACTTGATTCTGTTCTTTAAATCGCCGAAATTCAGCATCAATTTGCCGAACTTTTGCCTCTGATTTAGGTAATTGCTGAGCAATAAATTTTCGCACCTCTGCTGACTTAGCCTTATTAGCAGCAATATTATTATTGATGTAGGCTTTCATCAGTGTATTAATGACCAAAGCCGCCATTTTGGAATCTTTAT
Organism: Pseudanabaenales cyanobacterium; assembly: GCA_038324415.1. Lineage (GTDB taxonomy): Bacteria > Cyanobacteriota > Cyanobacteriia > Pseudanabaenales > Pseudanabaenaceae > PCC-7502. The sequence goes on from JBBQHY010000022.1 coordinate 11,443, forward strand.
CTTCAAAAGCAACTACTAAAACATCAGCACCTGAAACTGGCGTAACTTTCAATCGCAGCATCAGACTCTCTGGATTCAGATCATCTACATTTAGCGAGTCTGGATTATTTGATTTGATCTGAGTAATGGTTTTTTCTAGTAAAGGAGTTGAAAGTATTACTTCAGTTTCTGTCTTGAGTGGGCTACTCTGCAATGTTAACGGTGAAAATTCTCCCTTATCCGTTCCTATGCCAGTAAATAAGACTGTCCGATCTGCTTTCAATAAAAGTTTTCCTTGTGCTTTGTAAACGGGCTTTTGCGAAGAAGCGAATAATATAGCCAATAACAAAATACTAAAAAAAGCACCAGAAGCGGGGAGCCATCGTCGCACTATAACTAGCCAGTACTGCTGTAGGTCGATTTCTAAGGAATCTAGCGATACTGTTTGGGGTTTAGAATTCATTCTAGTAAATTAAATCTGAATAATAAGTGTCGTAGAATATTAAGCCGCACGGTTGCTAATGATCAACTTAATTTATTGGCAGAACCAGAGTAAATCTGTAAAGTATTATTGGTAATAATATCCCAATCGTAGTTTGCTTTTACATAATTTCTAGCTTTTTCTGCCATATCTATCAGGTCGTCAGAATGTTCAATTGCCCATTTTATCTGCCACACAAGATCCTCGCAATTTCCAGTTTTAAACAGAATTCCGCGATCGCTACTTTCCTGATCCGCTCTGAGAAGTTGTCGATGGGGCGCGATATCGCTAGCTAGCACAGGAATTCCTTCTTGCATCGCTTCTAGCAAGGCAAGGGGCATTCCTTCCAAGTTTGATGGTAAAACAAACAGCCCTGCGCCACGAACCATTTCTGCGAGATGTTGCCCTAATATTTGCCCAGTAAAAATAATATTAGGATTATCAGATGACATGTCAGTCAAGGATGATGCGAATGATGCAGCGTCACTATTACCGCCAGCTAAAACTAGTTTCCAGTCCTGATTTTCTAAATGCTGGAAAGCCTTAATTAAAAGATCTGGACATTTTTCAGGTACAAGTCTTCCTAAAAAGAGAATGTATTTCTGAGGTGTTAATCCTAAAGAGCGGACATAGGCAAAACTAGAATCGGAATCTACGTAACTAGCAGGGGCATTCGGAATGTAGATGGTTTCTCGGTTATAGGTCTGAGTAAAGTAATACTGAAGATCTTTGCTAACAACAATTATTTCGTCAGCAAATTTTACGGCTGTTCGTTCACCGCAGCGAATTAAATTACTTGACTTCCCCCCCCATTTATTCCGTTGCCAGTCAAGTCCATGGCAGGAAACCACAACTTTAGCCGAAGAAAAAAGTTTGGGCATCCAAGTAAATAGGGATGGTCCAAGAGCGTGGAAATGCACAACGTCATATTTTTTTCGGGTAGCCTCAAATGCTCCTAAAACTGAGGCGATGAAGGCATCTGCTCCTCGCCAATCTGGACAGGGTAATGAGACTACCTGAACCCCTTCAAATTTGGTAGTTTTAAAAGCAGGCTGATCGGAATATGATGATCGAGCGTATAAGTCAACTGAGTGCCCCATAGCCACCATGCGGGGATATATTTCAGCACAATAATGTTCGATTCCGCCTTGCTTAGGAGGAATTCCCTTTGCCCCAACAACAGCAATTTTCATTATTCTGAATTTATAAATACTTGTCCAATACAATATCACTCTTTTAGTCGTGTAAGAGGTCTATTTGGTTTAAACCTCTAGTTCTTTGGGGCGATCACCTTAAATTTACCAGCGCTTCAGCATTGCATCATAAATGTTGTGAATCACCTGTCTGGCATGATAAGGCTCAGCAGTCTTAATACAATCTTGGGCTGAAAAATGGTCTGGGTTCTGTAGGATTTCCTGAAAGGCTGCGGCGATCGCTTCTGGTGTTCTTTCTTCACAAACAACCCCACTATTTTTCGAGAGAATGTTAGGAGTATCACCAGCACGAGTTGTGACTATTGGCGTACCGCAAGCGAGAGCTTCTAACACAACTAGTGGTAATCCTTCAAAGACGCTAGTGAGAACACAAATACTAGAGATTCGATGCAAGTTTGCCAGTTTATCTTGTTTAACCGCACCAAGCATTGTTACTTGTTTTGATATTCCTAATTTTTTAGTTTCAGTGCGAACTGCATCTGCTAATTCGCCATCACCTGCCAATAAAAGATGAACATTTGGTTCTTGTAATGCTGCTATAGAACGCACTAGCAAGACAGGATCTTTTTGAGGATGTAGCCGTCCTGCAAACAGAATAAACCGCGTTGTTTCGGGCAAATTAAGGCTTGTCGCCAATTGCTGCCTTTGGCGATCGCGCTCTGATGGCGACAATGGGGAGAAGACATCAGTATCTACGGTGTTACGATAATCAACAAAGCGATCGGCGATCGCAGGATAGAGATCTCGATAAAGCTGCGTTGAAGCTTGATTGCAGGAGAGAACTTGCTTGAACTGACCAATTAGCAAGTTCTCAATCGCAAAATAAAGTTTTGGAAAATATTTCCAAAGTATCGCTTGTTTACTGCCACGGCTTGACGAAAACTGAGTGCGGATATCATTGTGGATAAAAAGGGTTTTATCACCTTTCCATCGACCTGTAGTTAAGGTTGGTTCTATGCGGTGAAAGTGCATAAAATCAGAGGCAAAATTTTTACCAATTAAAGCTAATGCATATCTAAATGTAGTCGGAATAATGCGTCTGACATTATCATCTCTAAGAGAAAAAAGCGGGAAGAACTGTATTTGTTTGCCATGTAGCTCAGCAGTCTGCCAAACACCGATGCGTTGAGTCAAATCATCTCCTATGCCAACAAGACGACATTCAAATTCATCTGGTAGATACTTGATGAAATTTGAAATGAGCGTTTGAATACCTCCAATACTTGTGTCCCAAGGATTGTATTGATAAAAAATAGTCAAAACTGGTTTTCTCACCTTAAACTTGTCCCATTAAAAGTTGAAATAGCGACGACTTGAGTAATCCTGTACATTTAGTCAAGCATTATTAGTAAGTGGTTCTTTGTGTGAGAATTGCTTTTATGAAATAGGCGATCGCGTATACCATTACTTAAATTAAACAGTTACCGCTTCAGTGGTGCGATAAAGCTTCGCGCCGACATTGCGTAACTTCTCCTCAATGCGATCGTAACCGCGATCGAGATGATGCAAGCCCATCACAGTTGTTTCACCATCAGCAGCGAGTCCTGCGATGACCAACGCCGCTGAAGCTCGTAAATCCGTCGCCATCACAGGAGCGCCCGATAGTTGGGGAACACCAGTAACTACCGCCACATTATTTTTAAGACGAATATTTGCACCCATGCGATTGAGTTCGGCAACATGTTGCAAGCGATTCTCAAATACAGTTTCCGTAACTACGCCGTTCCCTTCGCAAATAGTTAAAAGCGCCATAAACTGCGCTTGCATATCGGTTGGGAATCCGGGATAAGGAAGAGTTTCGATATCCACAGCCCGATAGCGATCGCCACCAATCACTGTAATCGTATCAGGTGAATCGATCCGTACAGTCACACCCATATCTTGCAACTTAGAAATTGCGGCGGTGAGGTGTGCGGGAATCACAGGCGACATCGATAAAGTCGATCGCGTGATTGCGGCGGCGACCATGAATGTGGCGGCTTCAACGCGATCGGGAATCGCGGTAAAATCCGCAAAATGGAGTTTATCCACACCATTAATAATGATTTTATTTGTACCAGCACCCTTAATTTTTGCCCCCATCGCCATGCACAAATCCGCAAGATCGACA
>JBBQHY010000023.1:0-15202 GCA_038324415.1 Pseudanabaenales cyanobacterium
CTCGCAACTTTACCCCTATGCCCAACTTGCTGGCATTGAGATAAACCAATCAGCAATTGCCGTAGCTAAAAGAAATGTCCCAACTGCTGACCTACACTTTGCTAGTGCAGAAAGGATACCGTTCTCAAATGAATCCTTCAACATAGTTACCTGCTTGGAGGTTCTCGAACATTTGCCAGCAAATTTGAGATCCTTGGCTTTTCAGGAGATGCACCGAGTACTTAGACCTAGTGGGCGGCTGATTCTGACTGTTCCCCATGCTGGTTGGTTTGCTTGGCTTGATTCCAATAACGTACGCCTCCTCCTACCAGGGTTGTATAGCTTGCTCATCCAAAAGGGAATGCGCGATGGTAACTATATCAACATGGGACGAGAGGTTGAGTGGCACAAGCACTTCACAAAATCTGAATTGATACAAGTTGCTGGTAAAGGATGGAATGTCTTAGACGTATCTTATGGTGGATTATTTCTTGCTCCTCTTATGGATTGGCTGAGTTATCCATTCTATCGAATCGGACTAAGCGATCATCCTGTCCGTCAAATGTTTGGGCGTATTGCAGCATTGGAGTATAGGCAGGGTTTTGGCTCGGCATCATATGGGATTATGCTTGTTATGGAAAAGGCTTCTTTAGAATAATTCAAATGAGACTCTACACAAGACTGCAATCAAATATTTTCTTTGCTTATCAATAAAATTGCTTCTCTCAACCTGATGGCTAAAAAGCGGAAAAGTTTAAGGTAGAAACCTTTTTTGCTCAAAAACTTAATTTTTATTAAGAATAAAGTTCAGACTAATAGCTAATTCTAAAACGATTAAGGTAAAATCCCTTAAAATCTTTGAACCCAAAGTAATATATAAGGCTGTAGCAAGGAATCGGTTATTTTGAATTATGAATATAGTAATTACAGTAAATTACGATCAAATGTGCCACAGTTAGAAAAATGATTACGGGGCTTCACTCTGCGAACCTTTTTTTGTGTTGGACTTGAAATTAAATTGCTGTAGGACAATAGATTGACTAAGAAGGTAGGAATAATTGGTGGGGGACAGTTAGCGGCAATGATGGCGATCGCGGCGAAGTCATTAAACATATCCATAGCTATCCAAACAGAAAATGCTAAGGATCCTGCGGTTTTGTTAGCAGACAAATTTATTTTAGGTGAAGTGATTAGTGTAGCGGCAACATCAGAGTTAGCAAAGATTACTGAAGTCATTACCTTTGAGAATGAATTTGTAGATATAGAAAAATTAGATGCTCTAGCTCAAGCGGGGACAAAGTTTATTCCTAGCCTTGATACACTAAAGCCTTTGCTGGATAAATATACCCAAAGAAGCTATCTACAGCACCAAGATTTTCCCGTTCCCGATTTTTTTCCAATTTCCACAGAAGCTGATATTTCTACTCATTCTCTGCCTTATCCTCTTGTATTAAAAGCCCGCAGAAATGGCTATGATGGACAAGGGACAAGGATTGTTCGTTCAGAAATGGAATTAAGATCTGTTTGGGATGAGATGGGAAGAGTTCCCGCCTTAGTAGAAGAAAAGATAGATTTTGGATTGGAACTGGCGGTAATGATCGCTAGATCATCAACAGGAGAGTGCCTAATTTATCCAGTTGTGGAAACCCATCAAACAAATCAAGTTTGTACCCATGTTATTGCCCCTGCTCGGATTAGTGAAGCGATCGTCCATGAAGTTCAGGATATTGCCAAAGCGATTATAACAAGCTTAGATGCAGTAGGCATTTTTGGGATTGAATACTTTTTAACACCCGATGGAAAAGTCAGTGTCAATGAAATTGCCCCCCGCACCCATAATTCTGGGCATTACACCATTGAAGCCTGCGATACTTCGCAATTTGAGCAACTTTTAAGAATAGTAACTCAATTGCCCTTAGGTGATATTAAAATGCGATCGCCCGTAGCAGTGATGGTGAATCTTTTGGGCTACGAAAATATTGAATCTGACTATAGGGATATTCGCGATCGGTTAGAGCATTTACCAAATTCTTATGTGCATTGGTATGATAAAAATATCTCTAAAGTTGGGCGGAAATTGGGTCACGTCACCGTACTTTTAGAGGGCTATGAAGATATAGAGGCAGTTCTTGAAAATATTAATTCAATCTGGAAACAGTTATAAATTTACAAAAAAGTCTGTGAGCTAGGATCACAGACTGATATTAAATATTCAGAACTAAGTTATTGAGTTTTAATGATTAGACCAAATGTCAAGATTAGACTTTGGAGATTAGGAGCTAGTTAGAAAGGGTTTAACTGGATTTGAATTAAGAGATTAATCTTCGTAAATTCGGCATTCAGCAGCTTCAGGATTGTCATCACAGAACTTTTCGAGGGAGTTCTTACCTTTTTCTTGCTTTTGATGAAAAGCTTCAGATTGTAATTCTTCCACTGTGTCCCAAGCTACAGCGCATTCGACAGAGCCAGTACCGTTCACTTCACATGCTTCACGGGCAATTTGAAGCTCTTCTTGAATTTTTTCTTGGATATTAGTCATAGTTTTTTTTACTTACTAAAATACATTCTACCAGAATCGAAAATTTACCTATGCCTCAAACATTACCAAATGCTTAAGTTTCTGAGTTCAGCACTTATCATTCCCAATAATAACAAAAATCCTATCGCTACGTTTTGCTTGAAGATGTTTTGATAGATATTATTATCAGGCTTTGGGTTTAGTATCTCTAAATACTGCCACAGCCAAACTCCTGAAGCGATCGCCAAGGAACCAAAATAAAAATAGCCTAATTCCATCCTCACGCCCAACCACCCTAATAAGCCCACCGTCAGCATAAAGAATACACCGATCGCTTGTGGAGTATACTTACCAAAAAAGATGGCACTAGATTTAATACCAATATTTAGATCATCATGGCGATCGCTGAGGGCATAGACCGTATCAAACCCCATTGTCCAAGCCAGAGTTGCTCCCCATAAAATCCAAGTTGTTTTATCTAAATGAGTCGTCATTGCTGCCCACGGAATTAGCACGGCAAAACCCCAAGCAATAGATAAAACCAACTGGGGCAGGGGAAAAATGCGCTTACAAGCAGGATAAATGGCAATTATAGGCACCGCCGCCACAGCTAAACCAAAGCTTAAAGGATTGAGATAAGTCGCCGCTAAAAATGCACATAATGTAGAAACGATTAAAACACCTATTCCTACTTTGATCGAGAGCGATCGGTCTGCTAGGGGACGATTTTTAGTACGCTCAACTAATGGATCAATGTCTCGATCCCACAGATCATTAACCACACAACCCGCCGCACTGGTTGCCAAGCTCCCAAAAATAATTACACCTAGTAAATCAAGCGGGGGCAATTGGTCTAAGGATTTAGCTGACAACAGTAAAGACCACAGGGCAGGAATCATCAAGATTAAACGTCCCGACGGTTTATCCCAGCGCAATAGACGGATTATAGAATTAAAAATATTAGGGTTAGCAGTATCCATTACTGAATATTCCGCAATTCATCTTGAAGTTTTTGCACCTTAACCCTTAGAGCTTCCACCTCATCGACAGATTCAGGGCTTTGATTGGAATCTTGATCGTCATCAATATTAATAGTCCGAGGTGAAGAGAAATCTTCTGCTGTTTTCATCTGATCTTGGGGTTTTTGTGATTGGCGGATCAGGTCATCCACAAACTTCTTCGCCTCATCTGTACTCATTTCTCCGCGCTCCACAAGCTCTTCCGCTAATTTTGTAGCTTGGATTTTTAATTCATTTAAGGTGGAACCAGCCTTTTCGCCTGCTACTGATGCTAGCCCCATTCCTAGATAAAAAGCTTTTTGGACGATGTTACTAAAGGGATTCATCATAATTTTCTGGGCTTATAGTGAGTTCAAAGTATCTTTATTTTATCTGGATTAGCGATCGCTGATGTAGTATCTCGGTGTTTTGGTCTAGCTATATGACTTAGAATATTCAAAGTATATGGATATGGCTCCCTACAATCAGGTTATTTTAGGCTTAAGCTTAAATACCAAAGTCACAAGGGGCGGAATACACAACTCTAGGCTATGGGGTTGACTGTGAGAATAATACGATTGATCTGACCATTTCCCTCCTAAGTTACCAACTCCAGTACCACCATAATTTGTGGCATCACTATTCAAAATCTCGTAATAAAAGCCATGCTGCGGAACGCCAATCCGATAGCGATCGTGTCCCATAGGGGTGAAGTTGCAGATAATTACAAGAAATTCTCCATTCTGATCTTTACGAATAAATGAGACTATAGAATTTTGGCGATCGCTACAATCTAACCACTCAAATCCATCTACCGAGAAGTCTTGGGCATATAAAGCTGATTCTGATTGGAAGAGATAGTTAATATCTTTAACAAACTTTTGCAGATTTTGGTGCATATCGTAATTTAATAGATCCCATTCCAAGTCCCCCCATACATTCCATTCTTTCCATACGCCGAACTCCATGCCCATAAATAAAGTCTTCTTCCCTGGGTGAGTAAACATAAACCCAAAAAGACAGCGGAGGTTTGCAAATTTCTGCCAATCATCCCCAGGCATTTTTGTTAGCATCGACTTCTTTAAATGCACAACTTCATCATGGGATAAAGCTAAAACGAAGTTCTCACTAAAGGCATACATGATGCTAAAAGTGACATTATTTTGATGAAACTGACGGAACCATGGATCCATACTGAAATAATCGAGCATATCGTGCATCCAACCCATATTCCATTTAAGGTTAAAGCCTAATCCTCCTAAATAGGCAGGACGGGAAACTAAGGGGAAAGAAGTGGATTCTTCGGCAATGGAGAGAATGCCTGGAAAGTAGCTAAAGAGAATGCTGTGGAGATGACGGAAAAATTCGATCGCTCCTAAATTTTCTCGCCCCCCATACTCATTGCGTAACCATTCACCTTCTTCTCGGCAATAGTCTAGGTAGAGCATAGAAGCAACAGCATCAACTCGAATTCCGTCAATGTGATACTTGTCAAACCAAAATAGAGCATTGGCAATTAGATAATTCCGAACTTCATTACGGGTATAGTTAAAGATCAAAGTTCCCCAACCCTTGTGTTCTCCAATGCGGGGATCGCTATGTTCATAGAGATGTGTGCCATCAAATAACGCTAAACCATGCCCATCCTTAGGAAAATGCCCTGGCACCCAATCCAGAAGTACCCCAATATTTAACGCATGGCAGCGATCAATAAAATACATCAAGTCTTGCGGTGTGCCATAGCGAGAAGTAGCAGCATAGTGACCAATCACTTGATAGCCCCAAGAACCGTCAAAGGGATGTTCTGCTATGGGTAAAAGTTCGACGTGGGTGAAGCCTAAATCTTTAACGTAGGGAATCAATTTATCCGCTAATTCTCGATAGGTTAGAAATCTTGCCCCAGGTTTAAGATCGGCAGCACTGACCATAGGGTAACCATCAGCAGGAGGAGTTTCAAAGGAACCATGGAGCCAAGAACCCAGATGTACCTCATAGACTGAGATTGGCTGATTGATCGGATCGCAGTTACGGCGTTTTTCCATCCACGCCTGATCTTGCCATTCATACTTTAAATCATTAACAATGGAAGCCGTTTTGGGACGAATTTCCTGCTGAAAGCCATAGGGATCAGATTTTTCGTAGATATGTCCTGCTTGGTTTTTAATTTCAAACTTATAGGAGCAGCCAACCCTAATATCAGGAATGAATAAATCCCATATACCTGATTCGCTTTTACGCATTTGATGCTTGCGCCCATCCCAGTAGTTAAAATCGCCCAAGACCGAAACATTACGGGCATTTGGTGCCCACACCGCAAAATATACACCTTCAACATCATCAATTTTGGCAAGATGAGCGCCTAGCTTTTCATAAACCTGATAGTGAGTCCCTTGGGCAAATAAATGACGATCAAAATCTGTCATTAAGGGCGATTTGAAACAATAGGGATCGTAGATCAGGCGATCGCTTTTTTTACCATCAACCCATTCTGTAACCTTTAATTTATAGCTAAATAACTTGGGGGCATCGGAAATTACACATTCAAAAAAATAAGGATGGTAGATAGATTCCATCGGATATTGACGGTGATTTAACGGGTCTACAACGGCGGCGGCGATCGCATCTGGCAAATAGGCACGAATTACCCAAACCATCAGACCTTCACGCTCAATTTGATGAGAGCCAAGCACGGTAAAGGGGTCTTGGTGCAGATTATTAATAATTAGATCAATTTGCTCAGCTGCGATAGTTGCTAACATTTTTAAAAGTTTTTAATTACTAAACGTTGATTATTAAAGTAAATATTAAATAAATCTTAAGGCTTGTGCTCTAGTTTAGTCTGAGTTGTAGATGTTAATTCCTAGACTTTGGGCGATCGCTTTTTGGGAATATACATAATATATGTATAAGTTACTCCTCTAATTAAGCCGTCAGCATCTGTCACTTAACTGATATTGAGGTGATACTCCCTTCCCACCATAGAAATATACACAGTTTAAATGGGGTTAAGGGGCAAAGCCCCTTCGTGGGGGCGCAGCCCCCACACCCCCTAAAGACTAATCTTTGACTGGGAAGGGAGTATTAAGGGCATTTAACTGAGCTAAGATGTAAAATCAACCTTTAACAGTCACTGTTTGTCCTATTCTCTGCTGTTTTTAAACCATGCTTAAACCTCATCCCCTAGAGCCTTATATCCAACGACTAAAATCTGGACAGGCTCTTCTCCCCGATACTAAGGAAAATCTTTTAGAGGTGGTAGGGATTTTGAAAAGCTATGGCATAGTTCTTGAAGCTTACTATCAGAATTTAATTTATATCTCTGAACATCAATTTTTAGTGCTTTTTCCTTTTTTTAAGTACTTCAATGGACAAGTCTCGCCGACTAAACTTGGTAAACACCTCTGGCACGATCGCATTAATTTTGAGTATGCCGAATATTGTATGAGAACCATGTTGTGGCATGGCGGAGGTGGCTTGGATCTCTATCTTGATTCTCTGGAATTTAAGCTAAATTGTCAAAAAGTTACAGACATCAAACTCAAAAATAATTTACCAATTAAGTTATTAGATCAAATATTTCCTGAATTTTTATCAGAACAAATCGCTCAACTTACCTATTACAGCGGCTTAGGTCAATTTTGGCGGGTGATGTCTGAGATGTTTTTAAGTTTATCCGATCGCTTTGATCGAGATGAAATTAAATCTATTCCTGATGTGGTTGACCATATTCAAAGTAGCTTAGTTTCGGCTGCAAGTATCCCCTTTATCTATTCTGTAGAAGTCGAGGGCAATACCTATGACATCATTCCCGAATCCGCAGGTTTTACATTTTTGGCTGACTTAGCAATTCCCTATGTGGAGGCGATTTTCTTTAGGGGAACTCCGTTTTTTGGCACAGTTTCCTATAATGCTCAGGCTCACTTTATTTCTCCCGATCAAAGTCGATTTAACTATGGGGCTTTGCATGCCGATCCTTTGCCCATCGGTGGGGCGGGGATTCCGCCAACATTGTTAATGCAGGATATGCGGCACTTTTTGCCCGATTATTTAGAGAAAATTTATAGAGATCGCACCCGTGGCAGCCATGACTTGAGAGTTAAAATCTGTGAAAGCTTCCAAAAATCAATGTTTTGCGTGACCACTGCCACAATTTTGGGACTAGCCCCATTTCCTTTAGACACCGAAGAACCTGAGCAAATTCTCAATAACCAAGCCTATTTGGAAACTTGGATGAATAAGTTTGAATCATCTCGGTTGAGTGATGTGCAGAAATGAATACTCCCTTCATAGTCAAAGATTAGTATTTTGGGGGTGTGGGGGCTTTGCCCCTTAACCCATTTCAACTGTGTATATTTCTAAGGTGGGAAGGGAGTAGATCTGTTTAGAAATTTCATACTCTAAACTAAAAATTTTTAATTCTTTCTCACTCCTTCATATACCATAGCTGTTTTATCTAACATCTTTTCTAAACTAAAATTGGCTTCATATCTCAAATACCCTGCTTGAGCAAATTTAGATCTAAGTTCGGTATTATCAATTAGAATTTTTAATTTTTCAGCAAGACGATTAACATCTTTAGGCTCAACGATAAAACCAGTTTCTCCATCTATCACTTGTTCAGAAATACCGCCAACACTAGTACCAACTATAGCTTTTTTTTGAGTCATGGCTTCAGCGCAAGCAAGACTACAAGCCTCTTGTAACGAAGGTAAAACAAAGATATTAAATAGTTCTAATAAATTTGGTAAGTCATTAATATAGCCTGTAAAAATTACTTGTTTATGAATATTTAACTCTTGGGTTTGTTGCTTAAGTTCCTGCTCTAGCTCACCAGTTCCAGCAATTATTAAAACTAGATTTGAGTGTTCTTTAATTAATTGAGCAAAGGCTTGAATGAGATAAGTTAGTCCCTTAGCAGGATTAAGTCTGGCAGCAGTGCCGATAATAATTTGGGAATTGAGATCGAGCTTGAATTTACCCGCATATTCTTGAGATTTTTGTAAATCTATACTTGGCGCAGGCACACCGTTATAAATCAAACTTAATTTCTGGGAATCTAATCCTACTGCTCTCAAAATTTCAGCCTCTGCCTCACAAACAGCTATGACTTTATTTGCAACCCAATTTGAAAACAATCCTGCTAAACGATAGCTAATCATTGCCCCTTCGCCATGATAGCCATGAACTGTAAACACAATGGGAATATTTTTAGGTAGGAATAGCTTTACTAATAGCATTAACTCATGCCCTGCATGAACATGAATTAAATCTAGAGGGCGATCGCTATGAATCTTTCTAATTCCTGCTCTAAATTCGCTTAAACCTTGCCAAATATTTTTCTCTAAATTTAAGAAAGGGTAATAATTAATACCTTCTTGTTTAAATGGTTCGGCACCATTACCTTCTGGGGCTAAAAGCGAAATATAATAATTCTGCTTAAAATGCTTAATTAAACTTAGAGCGTGCTTCTCAGTGCCCCCTAAATTTAGATATGGCAGGATATAGAGAAGATGTTTCATTAGAGAAATTTGATGGATTTAAATTTAGTTTATATTAGCTTTAAGTATGGATGGAAGTGATAAATATGGCGATCGCAATAGAAGAGCAATTAGCAAATAAAGATATATGTGATATTGAAAGTGACTTTTATGCTTGGACTCAGGCACAGGCTCACCTATTAAGGACTGGGCAGTTAGAACTAATTGACAATCAAAATTTGGCAGAAGAAATTGAGGATATGGGACGAGCGGAAAAGCGGGAACTAGAGAGTCGTTTGGATGTGTTAGTCATGCACCTGCTCAAGTGGCAATTTCAACCAAATCTGAGATCAAGAAGCTGGCAGTTAACTATTAAAGAACAAAGAATCCGTTTGCAGAAGCAACTCAAACAAAGTCCTAGTCTGAAATCTACTATTTCTCAAGTTTTTGCCGAGGCATATCAACTTGCAGTAATCAGTGCCGAACGGGAAACAGGACTAGATGGGTTTCTAGCTACATGCCCCTATAGCCTTGAGCAAATTCTCGCTGATGAATTCCTACCTGAGTAAATTTTAGTTTACCTGTTGCAATTCCTTATTCCAATTGGCATACATCCAACAGACGTTATACCAGTTCATATAGATACGAAAAATTTCCATGGCGACCTCAGATTTATTCTGCTCGATTAACCAATTTAATAATGGTCGTAACGAGCGATCATTTAGTAGCCCACCCAAGGTTAATATGCCCCACAACACCAGATGTAAAGGCGTTCTTTGAATCATCAGTGCCACATTTAAGGTGGGATGCTTTTGATAAAATCTAACTGCCATTCTGCCCCTCTGTTCTTCCGCATTCAGTAAGCGCGGAATTTGGCTTAAACTAAATGGAGCATGGTAATGATAACCAAGAGCCTTGGCGCATTTAATTAGTTTTAAATCTAGTTTCTTGAGTCTTACTCCAAGCTCTAAATCTTCCCAACCGTATTCATTGAACTGGAGATCGAATTTTCCTGCTTGGACTAGCCATTTCTTAGCGATCGCCGCGTTGCAGGTATCAAAATAGGCACCTGGGAAAAAGACAATATCCGACTTTTCAGAGGTGGGATCATCAAAATTAGCGGTATTAATTAATCTGCCGTAGGTAAAAGCTCGATCTTCATTTGCTAAAGCCTCAGCGTGACCTGCTAAATAATCAGAAGTAACAATAATATCGCTATCAACGAAGACAATGTACTCACCTTGGGCTGAATCTATGCCGAGGTTTCGAGCCGCCGCCGCCGCCGCATGATTTTGTTGTAGTACTTTGACATGGGGAAATTGATTGGGATGCGATCGCAGAAAATCCACAGTATCATCCGTAGATCCATCATCAACCACAAGGATTTCGTAGTTTTGATCAAAGTTTTGATTTTCAAGAGCAGCCAAACATTTCTTGAGAATATTTAAACGATTGTAAGTAGGAATTACCACTGACCATTTGGGTTGATCCATGATTTTGAATTGATCGGGCTGTATGGTTAATTAAATTAATTTAAGAATCTCTATTTAAGCTTTTGTTTAATGAAGTTTATAAGCTGTTGTAATTGCTTATGCTGATTTCCTAATTGTTGTTCTAGGGACTTGACCTTTGTTTCTAAAGTGCTTATACGATTTAGTAAGGCTGGATCGGCAACTGTAACCTGAGTATGAACTTGATCCTGAACCAAACCTGCTGGGGGACGCTTACGGGAAAGGACAACAGCTTTTTTAATTGCCGCCATTAACTGATGTTGTTCAATGGGCTTTTCTACAAAAACTAAGTAGCGGTCGTCGAAAGGCTCAGGAATTTTACTGGTTACTTCTTCCTTACGCCCTGACATGATCACAAGCGGAATTCGACTCAGCTCGGGGTCTTGTTGTAAATGCTCGTAAACTTCAAATCCACTCATGCGGGGCAGAATGAAGTCTAGGATAATCATCCAAGGGCGATTATGTTTAATTGCTTCTAAGCCTTTAATTCCATCTGCTGCTTCAATTATTTCAAAGCTTTCTTCTGGCAACATATCACGCACCATGTTGCGGATTACTCGGCTGTCATCAATTACCAGTATCTTGTTAGCTGCCACTGTGTAAATAGTTAAAGTAGGTAAAAATTCTTGCTTTTACTCTAGCGCAGAAATGGGCTATTGTCATCATGCCAGACTTTAAGATTTAATGCTGATCATGATTCCGTCAGCCTTTAGTAATGTTTGGTAAATTTTGCATGGCTTTACCTATTCAGATAATCAATTCCAAGGCTAGTATCATGACAGTTAGACAATATATTCAACATTCTAAATATTAAAATTAAGCGTCAAATCCATAATGTTATCTATTAAAGAAACCCACAGATTGCTGCTAAGTGGCGATCGCACAGCCGTCGAAATTACTCAAGCGCATTTAGCTTTAATTCATAAACTAGAGCCGCAGTTGCATAGTTTTATTACGGTTACTGAGGAATTTGCGATCGCTCAGGCAGAAATAATAGATAAACAAATTGCCGCAGGGAAGCCTTTATCTTTACTTTCGGGAGTTCCTATTGGGGTTAAAGATAATTTGTGTACCCAAGGTATTCTTACAACCTGCGGCTCAAAAATGCTGCAAAACTTTATTCCTCCCTACGAATCTACCGTTACCCAAAAGATTTCCAGTTCTGGGGCAGTCAGGGTGGGAAAAACAAATTTAGATGAGTTTGCCATGGGTGGTTCTAGCGAAACTTCAGCAATGGGCGGTACTGCGAATCCTTGGGATCTGGATCGGGTTCCTGGTGGGTCTTCGGGGGGATCGGCGGCGGCGGTATCGGCGGGGGAATGTATTGTCGCCGTGGGTTCGGATACAGGTGGCTCGATTCGGCAGCCTGCTTCTTTTTGTGGCATTGTCGGCATTAAGCCTACCTATGGTTTAGTATCTAGGTTTGGGTTAGTAGCATTTGCTTCATCCTTAGATCAAGTTGGTTCCTTTGGTCGCAGTGTTGAGGATACAGCTATTTTATTGGAAGCGATCGCAGGCTACGATCCCAAGGATTCCACCAGTATTAAGGTCGATATTCCTAAATATTCAGAATTGCTAACTCCCGATTTAACTCAATCTCTCAAAGGTAAAAAGATTGGTGTAATTAAGGAAACTTTTGGTGAAGGCTTAAATTCAGAAGGGGATGATGCGGTAAGAAAGGCGATCGCTCATTTAGAAAATATGGGTGCCGAAATTCAAGAGATTTCCTGCCCTCGTTTCCGTTATGGGTTGCCGACTTATTATATTATTGCTCCTTCCGAAGCTTCGGCAAATTTGGCACGCTATGACGGCGTTAAATATGGACTTAGAGACGAGTCTGCGGAAACCCTCTTAAATATGTATTTTCAAACTCGCGAGCAAGGCTTTGGAGCTGAGGTCAAGCGGAGGATTATGATTGGCACTTATGTGCTTTCGGCTGGATATTATGATGCTTTTTATCTGAAGGCACAGAAAGTAAGAACTTTGATTAAGCAGGATTTTGATCGGGCATTTGAGAATGTGGATATTTTAATCTCGCCCACGGCACCAACTACAGCTTTCAAATCTGGAAGTAAAGCGGAAGACCCTCTGAGTATGTATCTTTTGGATTTGATGACCATTCCAGCAAACTTGGCGGGCTTACCAGGTTTAAGTTTACCCTGTGGCTTTGATTCCCAAGGACTTCCCATTGGCTTGCAGATGGTTAGTAATGTTTTGCGAGAAGATATGCTATTACAAGTTGCCTATGCCTACGAACAATCTTCGGAATGGCACAAGCGATCGCCTTCAGTTTCTACTTAAATTAAATTGGAGATTCTGAATCCTTTCGTTCTTTCGAGGGTAGGATTTGGCTCTTAGTCCATTCTATTGCGCCATCGATAGTAGTTTGATACAAATCAATATTTGCGGCCTTGAATAGACCAAGAGTAATATCAGTAATGGGAATATTATTGCGATTAGAATTGGAGGCGATCGCTATCTGTGGTTCCACTGCCTGTATTAATTCAGGAAGTAATTCTTCTCCAGTCCACCATAGAATTTTCGCTTTAAGTTTTGGTAAAAGTGATGTCTGTGAAAGTAGCTGTTTTTGTTGGAAAGAATTGACATCACCCATCAGTACCCAACTGGTATCGGCGGTTTGAATTTTGAAGAGATCAGGATTTTGGTGGATTAATTCGATTTGCGTTTGAGGTGTGATCGCCAAAGGTTCATTTAACTTCAAAGCATCAATATTTATCCCAGCTAATGAAGGATTGTTGATAGAGCTAGCAAAATTCTTAATAGGAATTGGTTTGCTAACAATTGATTTCCAACCTTCGTAACTATCGGGATCAGAACCCGTAGCGATCGCCCAGTCGATTTGATTGATTCCAGATTTTTGCAATAACGGCAACAACGTAAAATTTGCTACCTGTTGATCTCCACTATTAATCAAAGCCACCTGCCCTTGATCTTGAATCAGCATTACGGGTGTGCGATCGCTAGAAATTATCAAAGCTTGAAATAAAGTCGCGCGAGTGATAACACTAGGAATAAACAAAACCATTAAAAATATTAGAGATGCGGCTAACCAGAATTTTCTAACCTTAGGTACCAACCAAATCAAGAAAATAATGCCGTACCCTGTAATTAATTGCCATAGAGAGATTGCCCCTGCATTGGAAATAGCGCCTGGTAGAGCATGAATCCAATTGGCGATCGCAATCATCAAAGCCAAGGGAGCCGTCAACATCCAACTCACCACCGCCCCCAACGGCACATAGATAACACCCAAGACTCCGCTCACAATACCCACAATGGTGCCTACAGAGACTAGAGGCGTGGTCAAAATATTGGCGAGAATACTATAGGCACTAATTTTGCCAAATACATACAGTTGAAGCGGTAATGTCCAAATATAGGCAGCAATAGGCACAGATAGTAAAGTAGCAATTATCGGAGGCAGCCGTTCTAATCTCTGAGCGATCGCAGTCGCACTGACAATTAAGCCCAAGGTTGCTAAAAAACTAAACTGAAACCCCAAGTCCCAAATCCACAGGGGCTGAATTAACAATAAAATTACCGCCGCAAGAGTTAAACCTATGACAGGTCGAGTTTGGCGATCGCTAACTAAGCCAACCAAAGTTCCCATTCCCATGACCACCGCGCGTAAAACTGAAGGACTAACTCCAGTCAAGATTAAAAACCCCAATAGACAGAGAGTCCCAGATGCGAACTTAATCTGATTGGAACTATTTCCACTAACCGCTAGAATCGTTCCCAAAATAATCGAGACTTGAAACCCTGAAGCTGCTAAAGCCGCCGCCAAGCCCACTTCGATAAATGTTTGCTTAAGATCCGATGGTAAATCCACCGTGCGATTTCCTAAAACCAATGAACTAAGCAAGGCACCTTCGGGCATACCTGCGCCTAACACATGGGCACGAACCATCCGACTGCGAACCCACCAATCTCCAAATGCAGGCGGCTCGCTCAATGCTTTCAAGCTTCTACCACTAAACCCTGCAAAAATTCCTGATCGCTCTAAAAAAGCCTTAAAGTCAAAACTCGCAGGATTATCAGGAGGTTCTGGCAAATATAAGTTCCCTGTTACTTCCACTATTTGAGATGGTCTCAATCCCGTAACTTGGGTCAAAGATAAGGTGATATAAAGCTTTCCTTCCACGGATTTCTTCTCGCCTGAATTAAGCTTTATCTCTCTTGCGGCAAGGGTAAATTTTCCTTTACCACTACCTGAAACCATTGGCGAATCTAGCAATTCCCCTATGATAGTGACTTTTGTTAACGGAGCAAATTTAGAAATATCATTTACTAAAGGTTGAGGCACTCGCCAGAGAATATAAAAACTAGCAAAGCAGCCAACTAAGCCCGCCACCAGCCAAACCCACCGTTTAATTAAGTTGTACTTAAAGACTAAAGGAATTAATAATGTGGAAAGTATCCCTAACCCTAACATGACGGCTCCACCTAACCACAAGAACCCCGTCCATTGGGAGAAAATACTAGCAACACAACCACAGATAAAGGCTAGAGAAAATATTAGGGCGATCGCAACATTCATAAACAGCATTCCCAATCAATAATGTTGAAAATCCTTAGACTTATTCATTTGAATTTAAGCTTTTCCCATATCTAACCACAGCAACATGATGCAATTGTTAAGAGCAAGTTAACGTCCCCGCTTCAGACCGTAATGGTCAAGCTAATTAATCAGGCTTA
>JBBQHY010000024.1:0-15115 GCA_038324415.1 Pseudanabaenales cyanobacterium
TGCTAGAGAAATTTTCAGCATATTTTTGTTTGGTTGTAGTTCTTCTAAGATCCGTAGTTTTAGAGGCTAGGCTTGGAACTAAGTCAAAATCCATAAAGGTTTTGTATCCATTGCTAATATACCAAAGGTGAGTTAATTTACATTGACTAAGTATTGGGTTACTTATTAACTTAAGACTAGACGAATTAATGAGGCATCAATTGATACCAGAATTTACACTAGACGGAATGAGTAAAAATACGTCCAAATTTACAAAAGCACTTAACAATATATCTTTATCTAAATCATCCTAAATTTTAAAGTATGAGAAGACCTATAAGATTAAGACTTATAAGATTAAAGTAAGACTTATAAGATTAAATTAGAGGGCAATCGGTGAAAAATCTAGTTTAATCATCTTGTCTGGTGTACACTAAATTTCAAATAATCCTGAGTATCCTAAGTGTCAGAGCTAGTTGTCAGAGAGTTTATCAGTGAGCCATCTATACCCATTTTAGAATTGCAGGGAATTCACAAACGCTTTGGCGGTACAGTAATTCTAGATGGTATTGACTTAAAAGTATATTCGGGAGAGGCGGTTGCGATCATTGGAACGTCGGGAACAGGTAAATCCACAATTTTGAGGATTATCGCTGGATTACTGCAACCAGACTCGGGAACGGTTTTAGTAAATGGTAAGCCTTTAGATAATATTGCTGGCAATGATGATGTGCATATTGGTATGGTATTTCAGCAAGCAGGATTGTTTGACTCTTTGACTGTTGAGCAAAATGTGGGATTTTCGTTATTTGAGCACTCCAAGTTATCTCGTCAGCAGATTTCGGAATTGGTTGAGAACAAGTTAGCATTAGTGGGCTTACCAAATATTGGCGATCGCTATCCTAGCCAACTTTCAGGAGGAATGCGAAAACGGGTTAGCTTTGCTAGGGCAATTTTAGAAGATCCTAGTGTTAAGGAAGAAGCTCAAAATATTCTGCTTTACGATGAACCTACCGCAGGCTTGGATCCAATAGCTTCGACAATTATTGAAGATTTGATTCGGTCTTTGAAAGAAGAAGAAAAAGTTTGCAGTAGTTATCTTGTGGTCACCCACCAAGAAAGTACAATTCGACGCACAGCACAACGGGTAGTGATGCTGAATGAAGGTCATGTTTGTTGGCAAGGAACTATTGATGAAATTGACACCACCGATGATCCTTATGTGCAACAATTTCTAAGTGGCAGTAGAGATGGTCCGATCCAAATTGTAGCTAAGGAGGCTCAGAGGTAATGCAGGCAAAAACATTAAAAGAAGGTTCCCTCGGCATCTTGATCCTATTGGGGATCGGCATATTTGGTGGGATTTTTTTATGGTTAAAGGGGGTTCGGCTCGGTGAGACTGGTTTTGTATTTCAGGTTAAGTTTCCTGATGCTAGTGGGCTGGATGTTGGCTCGGCAGTTAGGTTTCGGGGGGTGCAAGTTGGTAAAGTGCAAAGCTTAACTGTGGAGAATGATGGGGCAATTGTCAGTGTGGCGATCGCTAAATCTGGATTAATTATTCCTCGTCAATCTATTGTTGAAACTACTCAAAGTGGCTTTCTCAGTACCGCCGTAATTGATATTTTGCCCCAAGCTGATCTGGTTGCAGACAATACCCTTAATCCATTGAGTCCTAGCTGTAACAATCAAGTTGTTGTATGTAGCGGTAAAAGTATTGATGGCTCTGTCGGTATAAGTTTAACTAAATTATCCAGACAGGTCTCCGCAACTTTGCGTCAAGTTAATGATAATAATTTAATTGGTAACCTCAGTACCACCCTAAAAAGCACCACAGAGGCGGCAAATAGTATCAAAAAATTATCTGATCGAGTGGCAACTTCAGTGTCTGGAGTGGATAAGCAATTAGATCAATTTGGACAAACTGCGACCGAAATTAGAACTGCTGCCGTTAATGTTAGTAAAACTGCTAATACTGCCCAGACCTTTTTAGCGTCTAATCGTGAAACCCTAGCAAGTACTCTCCAAAATATTAGTAACACTGCTAAAGAAGCACAAACCTTACTTGCCAGTGCTAAGCCTCTTTTAGCGGATGGAGAATTCATAGGTAACCTCAAAAAATTATCCGAGAGTGCTGCCGAAACAGCAAGTAACCTGCGCCTAGCTTCTACGGAAATTAATAATCCTGAAATCATTGCCTCTTTGCGCGCTACCCTTGATGCTGCCCGTGTAACCTTTGCAAATGCTCAAAAGATTTCTACAGATCTAGATGAGCTGACTGGCGATCCAAAATTTCGGTCTAATATTCGGAATTTAGTTAACGGTCTGACTGGTCTGGTTTCATCGGGATCAACCCTGCAATTTGCTGCTGCTGAGAAATCTCCAGAGACTAAAGAGTCGGAAAAAGTAATTAACCCCCAACCATTACAAGATAAAAAGGTTGCTACGGAGACTACTAGATCTGAAAAGTAAATTAGCGATCTCTGATATAGAAAAATTTAAAATTGCCGCAATCTTATCAACTACTAATCCCATTTTTAGCACGCAATCGCCAGCAATTATTCGGAAGTATCTCTTGTGGTTAGCTCGTTACAATTACTACTCTACCCGTTCAGATAGTTAAGTCTATTTATTGCTGGTAGGATTTTCTATTTGCTTAAATTAACTATTCAACAAACTTCTTAAATACCAAACTCACATTGTGGCCACCAAACCCAAAGGAATTAGACAGTGCCACATTAATCGACATCGGTCTTGACACATTAGGGATATAGTCTAGGTCGCAGGCTGGATCGGGGTTAGCCAGATTAATTGTTGGAGGAGCGCAATCACGATTTACAGCCAAAACTGCTGCCACGGCTTCAATCCCCCCTGAGCCACCGAGTAAATGCCCCGTCATGGATTTGGTTGAACTAATCGCCACCTTACGAGCATGATCGCCAAAGGTAGTCTTGATTGCGGCAGTTTCACTAGGATCGTTAACGGGGGTGCTAGTACCGTGGGCATTGATGTAGTCAACATCAGAGGGGACAACCCCTGCGTCTTTTAGTGCCAATGACATAGCTCTAGCTGCACCTTCCCCACCTGGAGCAATCCCCGTCATGTGGTAGGCATCACAGGTAGCACCATAGCCAATAATTTCTCCATAGATTTTGGCACCACGGGCGATCGCTTGCTCTAGATTTTCTAAAATTAAAATTCCTGCACCTTCACCCATCACAAAGCCATCCCGATCCACATCAAAGGGGCGACTGGCATGGGTAGGATCATCATTGCGGAAAGATAAAGCACGGGCAGAGGCAAATCCCGCAAAGCTCAAGGGTGTAATTGCAGCTTCGGTGCCACCACAGATCATAGCTTTAAGGTACCCCCGTTGAATTAACCGAAAAGCATCGCCGATCGCATTCGATCCAGCAGCACAGGCAGTGACAGTACAACAGTTAAAACCCTTTGCTCCTGTGTGAATTGCGGCTAGACCTGCTGCCATATTACCAATCATCATTGGAATCATGAATGGACTACAGCGATCTGGCCCCTTGGTCATTAAAATTTGTGCCTGATCCTCTAGAACTTGCAAACCACCAATACCACTGCCAATAATTACGCCAACTTGGGTATCATTTAGGGGTGTAATTTCTAATTTAGAATCGGCGATCGCTTGTAAACTGGCGGCTACTCCAAACTGAGCGAACCGATCCATACGTTTTGCCTCTTTGCGCTCAAAAAAGTCATGGGGATCGAAACCCTTAACCTCTCCCCCAATCTGGCAAGCATGTTTAGAAGTATCAAAGCGGGTAACATGACCAATGCCATTTTTACCGTTAATGAGTCCTTGCCAATAATCTTCAAGGTTATTACCAATAGGCGTAATTGCACCCATACCAGTTACAACTACACGAGAGAGGGGCTGAGAGTTTTCCATAGTCTTTAGGTTTGGGCAATTTAGGCTGCGGCTTTTTTCTGATCTATATAGTCAACGGCTTCTTGCACAGTACGAATGCTATCAGCGTCTTCATCAGGAATTTCTACTTCAAATTCTTCTTCTAGTGCCATCACAACTTCGACTAAATCTAAGGAGTCGGCTCCTAGATCATTTTGAAAGCTGGCTTCAGGTTTAACTTCTGCCACTTCTACGCCCAGTTGTTCGGCAACTATGGATTGAACTTTGGTTAGAGTCTCACTCATTTAATTATCTCTACTTAGAATAAAAAACATTGAAAATTTTAGCGTTATTTATTGTAGCTAATAAGGTGTATCGTAGTTTGCTAAATCCTAAATCGCTAAATTAAATGTGCCAGTTTTCAATCTGGACTAATCGCCCATAGCCCTTGCATACAATCGGCTGTACTAAAAAAGCCGTACTAAAGAAGAAAATTATGCCCAAAATTATTTTTGAACTTGAGGAATTTGTAGAGTTAATAAAGCGATCGCCCGCAGATTGGAGACCTCTAGTATTTACGAATGGCTGTTTTGATTTAGTTCATGTCGGTCATGTGCGTTACCTCCAAAGTGCTAAGGCATTAGGAAAAACTCTGGTAGTGGGCTTAAATAGCGATCGCTCCGTACAGGAACTGAAAGGTAAAAGCCGTCCAATCATGCCCGAAGCCGAACGAGCAGAAGTAATGGCAGCAATTAAACCTGTAGATGCCGTGATCATTTTTCCCGAAACTACAGCAATTGAGACTATAAAAGCGATCGCTCCTGATATTTATGCAAAGGGTGGGGACTATACCCTTGAGACTCTACCCGAAACCAATACTGTTAATGAATATGGAGGTAGAGTTGCCCTAATTCAAATCGAAATTCCTAGCTCTACGACTAAAATTGTCCAACGGATTCAAGCCATGTAAAAGATTTAATATTTGTTAACAATATAGGCTAGAATATCGCAGGCTATTGATATGAATTCTCTCTATTGGTTGATCCGACCAATTGGGGAACAATAAACCCTAAGGTAAGAGTCAAGCTTAATTCAGAGTAACTAGTTACCAGTCTCTAAAAACATCGCCAAAATAACTGAGAAAAATAAATGTCTAAATCTGCATTAAAAAACTTGCTCATTGCTACCACCATCGGCTTTGGTTGTGTCAATATATTTTCTGCACTGCCTAGTTTTGCTGAAACCAAAGCAGCACCTATGACTGAGAAAAAAGAAACCAAAGCAGAAAAGAAAGAAACTAAGCCTGCTGTGAAAACTGCTACTAAGTCAAATACTATTGTTGATGTTGCTAGTGGCAATAAATCTTTCACCACGTTAGTCACTGCAATTAAAGCTGCAGGACTTGTGGAAACTCTCTCTGGCAAGGGACCATTCACTGTATTTGCCCCAACAGATGCAGCTTTCAAAACTCTACCTGTGGGAACTTTGGAAATGCTACTCAAGCCCGAGAATAAAGCTAAGTTAGTAAAAGTTCTGACCTACCATGTGGTTCCAGGTATGGTTATGGCTAAGGATGTTAAGCCTGGTACTGTTAAAACCGTCGAAGGTGCAACTGTTGTAGTAAAAGTAGCTGGAGGCAAGGTTATGGTTAATGGTGCGACTGTAACTAAAACTGATATTGCTGCCAGCAACGGAGTCATTCACGTCATTGATCGAGTTCTGCTTCCTCCTAATCTATAGTTTATAACTTTGAATGAAGGGAGGTGCGTACTCCTCCCTATCGCAATATTCTCAATATCCTCCAAAAACAGTTGGATCAATGTCTAATAATTCTTCAAGTTTAGACTTTTGCTTACGATCGCCCACTCCAGATGATGTACCCGCAATCTTCGCCTTAATCCAAGCTCTAGCTGCCTACGAAAATCTTAATCGCACCGTTACAGGTACTGCCGAAGCCTTAAAAGTAGATTTATTTAGCGATCGCCCAAAAGTTGAAGTTATAGTTGCCGAAGTTAATTCCCAAGTTGTGGGATTTGCCCTATTTTTCCAAAACTATTCCACATTTCTCACTAAGTCGGGTATTTATTTAGAAGATATTTTTGTTTTGCCAGAATATCGCGGCGCAGGAATTGGGAAGGCTTTAATTAAATACTTAGCGAATTTAGCTGTGAGCCGAGGTTGTGGTCGTCTAGAGTGGTCAGTTTTAGATTGGAATCAACCCGCAATTAGTTTTTATGAAGCGATCGGAGCCAAAGTTTTACCCGATTGGCGGATATGTAGACTTACGGGCGAGGCTTTAATCAAAATAGGAAGTTTGCGAGATTAATAGCGATCATGGATGGAAGATTTAGACCAAGAGTAGCCAGAACCTATTACTAAAATTTCTTGAGTAGGCATAAAAAGCTCCCAATACGCCAAATCATCATCAGCCAAATTGGGTTGGAGTAGAAGCTCATAATTCTCTTCAAATAATAATTGCAGTCTTAGATCAAAAGGATTAACCTCAATATTAAGAATTTTCTGATTTTCTAGGCTTCCCTGAACAAGTTGCTTCGCCTCTGCAATTTCCCAATCGCCCTCAAGCAACTCTGAGTTAACTAAAAGTTTATCTGCTTGTTTTAATTGCCAAGGTGTAGCCCTTGCACCAAATCGCCAACTACCTTTTTGCAGGTTTCGTAATTTAGGGTGAAGATAATCAATCATTTCCCCAAAATCAAGACATAACTCATCCCCATAGCTAAAACGTACTTGCCCACACTTTTCGCCAATTAATTTTTTGGTCAAAATATCAACAATATCTGCGATATCTTTTCCTGCTTGAGTATTTTGTAAGTCTTTATTAATTGCAGTAACCATAACCTTGTGCCTTAGTAAATTAGCTCAGTTAATTAGCTCTTTAGATTCTTGAGCTTTTTTGCGAAGCTCTGTGTAGGTGAAATCTCCCTTATCATTCAAACTACCACACCACACATCAGCTTTTTCCCGTTCAATAAAGTCGCCAAACTCTGCTCGCTGGTCTCTAGTTAGATGAAATTCCTTGGCGATAGATTCAACTTGCTTTATATCCCGCTTTTTCCCATCTACCGTAGATCAAATCCCCAATATCTCAAGTATATTAAATCGTAACATAACACGATCTGGTCAGATTTCTATGATCGCTAGCTCAACCTTTAATAAGCTAATTTCTTAATTATAAGAGCGAGATCAGGATAAAATCTTTAATAACTATTGCAAATTAAAACCATGAGCATTAACAGAGTTAACTTAGTCGGTCGTGCTGGCAGAGATCCTGAAACCAAATATTTCGATTCTGGTAAGCAGGTATGTAATTTTACCTTGGCAGTAAATCGCCGTACCAGCAATAAAGACGAGCCACCCGACTGGTTTGATTTAGAAATGTGGGATAAAACTGCGGATGTAGCAGGCAAATATGTAAAGAAAGGCAGTCTAATCGGGATTACTGGCTCTTTGGTTTTTGATCGCTGGCAAGATAAAAGTACTGGAGAAGAGCGCACAAAGCCCGTAATTCGTGTTGATCAATTGGAATTATTAGGTTCTAAGCAAGATAATCAGTCTAGTTCTGCGCCATCTGGTGGTTACGATTCTGATTTTTAGAATTCCTTAGATTTGTACTGTCCCCTGCCGTTTGACTTCCCAACCATTTTCTGTCCATGCCGCAACTGTAGATGGTTGCCCAGTCATGTTTGCATTGAAATCATCTAGAACTAAGACTTGGGGAAATTGGGCAGAAATCTTCCTCATATCAAGTAAAGAAGATTCTCCGCTCAAGTTGGCGCTGGTGGTGAGTAGGGGCGATGTTTGTCTAAGGAAGGCGATCGCAATCTTACAATCAGGAATTCTAATGCCAATGGTATTGAACCCAATATTCAGTGGCGGATAGCTCGGGTTTTGCGGTACGACTAGGGTTAATGAGCCAGGTAGCTTTGCCTGTGCTAGTTTTTGCCAATGGGGGAAAGCAGAATTTTTAGTATCGACAAAGTCCCATAATTCTTCTAAAGTGGCTGCCATCAAAATTAAAGGCTTGTCAGGCGATCGCTGTTTAATTGCATAAATTGATTCTGATTGCTCTGGTACTACCGCTAAGGCTGGAACCGTATCTGTGGGAAAGCTCACAACTTTTCCTGCTCTTGCTCCAGCGATCACAGAGATAATACCAACTACAGCCATAATTTACGAATCTAAACCTCTTCGGTTTCAGTAATACGTTGAAATAGGTAGCCTGTACCTCTAGCGGTCAAGATTAATTCTGGGTTACTAGGGTCTTCTTCCAGCTTCGCCCGTAACCGTGAAATATGCACATCAACTACGCGGGTATCGACATGACGCTCAGGCGTGTATCCCCAAACCTCTTGTAAAATATCAGCACGTGAGAAAGCTTCTCCTGATTTTCCAACTAAAAGCTCAAGCAGGCTAAACTCCATCCCCGTTAACCGAATGCGTTCATCACCTTTGTAAACCTGACGTTTATTGGCATCAATGCGGATGTTACTAATGTGCATGACCCCAGAACTGGGAATTCCAGAGCTACCATTGCGATCAACACGGCGCAATACAGAACGAATCCGAGCTTCTAATTCTTTGGGCGAAAAGGGTTTAACCACATAGTCATCAGCTCCTAGTTCTAATCCCGTAATTCGATCCGCCACATCACTGAGGGCAGTTAGCATAATAATCGGTACATCAGACTCTTTGCGTAATTCTTGGCAAACTCCATAGCCATCAAGCTTGGGCATCATCACATCCAAAACCACTAAATCTGGAATCTCATCCCGAAACATGGCGATCGCTTCTTCACCATCTCCAGCAGTGACCACTTCGTACCCGATCATAGAAAGTCTAGTTTCTAAAATGCGGCGAATACTTGCTTCGTCATCCACGACTAAAATTTTCTCTTTATGACTTTCCAAGTTACTTAAAACCTCGTAAATTCCTTTGGGGATGTATATTTATAAAAAACAATCTAAAAAACAAGCTCAAGAACTAAATACAAATTAATTGTGGGGATTAATTTGTATGAGTTATAGATTAAACATTACAACTGATTGCATTGTGATATTAAGTTTAGCTCAGATATAAAAACTTAAGTTAAGGCTTAAAAATCTTTAAATTAGTGTTTATACCCTTACATTAGTTAACTTACAAGAAATTTACTTGAAGAATTAAGAAAAAAGGGTTTAGTTACAGAAATTTACAAATCCTATGGTTGTACACAAATATATTTACAATGTTACGTTAAGTAAATGCTAGGGTTTACATAGAAATTAATATCTAAATTAACCTTAGAAATCTAGGAATAAAATTTATGACTGAACCCACCCAAACCCCTCAAGCTACCGATCCTAGCTTTGGATTTAACAGCTATGCCGAGCGTCTTAATGGTCGTGCTGCCATGATTGGATTTCTGACTGCCCTGGTCATTGAGTATTCCACAGGTCAAGGGGTATTAACTTGGCTGGGATTGATTAATAATGTCAGCTAATTGTTAATCTATAAATATTTAATCAACTGGGATTGATATAAACTAAGCTCAAATGCTTAAAAACTTACTTTTTTGGCTCTGTGCACTGTTTTGGCTAATTCTAGATCAGTTCAGTAAATGGGCGATCGCCCAAAATTCTAGTATGCATGATTTAGCAATTTGGCAAGGAGTCTTTCACTTGCGCTATATCACCAACTCGGGCGCAGCTTTTAGTATGTTTAGTGGAGGGAGCGGCTGGCTTAAATGGGTTTCTTTATTAGTGAGCTTAGGTTTGATCATTTTTGGCTTGACCAATAAAAAATTAACTAGATGGGAACAATACGGCTTTGGCTGCATTTTAGGCGGGGCTTTGGGCAATGGCATCGATCGCTTTAGCAAAGGTGCAGTTGTTGACTTTTTAGATTTTCGCCTAATTAACTTCCCCATATTTAACTTTGCTGATATTGCTATTAACGTTGGCTTATTTTTTCTGCTTCTTAATCTCTTTCAAAAGCCAATCCAGAAGTAGAAAACCGATAAAATGGAGATAATTGTACCTACAGCATATTTTTAGTCCTACTCCCTTCCCAGTCAAAGATTAGTCTTTTTTGTGGGTATGGAGGCTGCGCCCCCACGAAGGGGCTTTGCCCCTTAACCCCATTTAAACTATGTATATTTCTATGGTGGGAAGGGAGTATGACTTTTACTAAAGAAGTCTGGACGACTAGAGACATAGATTTACTGTCTGAAAGCATTAATCGTTATGAGACAATTAATGGAGAACTTCTAGTCACAATAGCTCCCAGCTGGCCGCATCAATCAATATGCGTTGCGATCTGTTCGGAACTTAGAATCTGGTCGCGCAAATCTGACTTGGGCAGACCCATAAGCGGTGCAGGATTTGTCTTTAGCGATGTTGATAATATTATTCCTGACCTCATTTGGATTAATAATGACAGATTAAAGGCTTGCGAAGATAGTAAAGGACATTTCACAGAAGCTCCAGAGCTCGTAGTGGAGGTAATCTCTGCCCGAGGTGAGAAAAGAGATGCTGAGGTTAAGCTCAAGCTATATTCATCGGCAGGAGTCAGGGAATATTGGATAGTTGATAGATTTTTAGAACAGGTTCAAGTCTATCGACGGGAGGAAGGAAAGTTGGCTTTGATTATCACATTGCTCAAGGCTGATTTTCTTCATCTCCACTTCTGCCCAATTTTTCTTGCCAGATTTCTGAAATATTCAGCTAGAGTTGGCAACGGAAATATAGCAAATTCTAAGTCGAGTTACTCGATGCTATTATCTATATTACGAAAGATAATCTGAGCATTTAATCTCATAATTTAATCTGACAATGGCAGCAACGCAGTCTCCCGAAAAAGTCACAGTTCGCAAAACCTATCCAAATTTCAAAGTAATTGTCCTCAATGATGACTTCAATACCTTTGAACACGTTTCTAAGTGCCTGATTAAATATATTCCTGATATGAGCGAAGAAAGAGCATGGGAATTAACAAATCAAGTGCATTTTGATGGCTTGGCGATCGTCTGGGTGGGCCCGCAAGAACAGGCGGAG
Organism: Pseudanabaenales cyanobacterium; assembly: GCA_038324415.1. Lineage (GTDB taxonomy): Bacteria > Cyanobacteriota > Cyanobacteriia > Pseudanabaenales > Pseudanabaenaceae > PCC-7502. The sequence continues at coordinate 10,909 of JBBQHY010000024.1, forward strand.
CTTTATCATGCTCAACTTAAGCAAGAACAATTGACTATGGCTCCTTTAGAATCAGCTTAACGATCACTAATGCTTTTTATCTCAACTTCAAAAACTAATTCACAATTAAAATCAGAACCAAATCTCGCCAAAATAGGCAAAAATATAGTTATAACTTCAGTTTTAAGTTGTTTCTCATTCCTTAATTTAACTGTTACTTCCGTTCTGGCATTACCAATTTCACTACAAACTTTACCTACTGCCCTTTGGGGTAAGCCTACCTGTGACGTTGATCCTAGAGATCGCGCCCTCAAAGATAACTTGCGAAATACTAATAATTCGGCGTATCAAGCTCTAGTCGCCAAACATAAAGATCAGCTTAATGCTTGCCGTAGCAAAGACCCCATTAAAACCCAAGCTCTATGGCTAAGGCTCTATGTCAAGGATACTAAGCCCGAAGTTCTGGCAGATGTGTTAGATCGAATTGTCAATCGTGGCTACAATGCCGTATATGTAGAAGTCTTTTATGATGGTCGAATTTTATTGCCTGTATCTGATAACCCGACCCCGTGGCGATCGCTAACTGAAGAAGCGGTAAAAGCTGGAAAAGTTGCGGCTGATTATGATTTATGGGCAGAGATAATTCGTCAAGGGCAACAACGGGGGCTTAGGGTGCATGGAGTGTCCTCTACGATGAATTTTGGCTATAGCTATGGTCAGGTTCAGAATCGCTCATCGGTTCTAGCTCTTAATGGTCGAGGTGAAACAAGTATTAGTAGGAGTCTTTTTGATCCAAGTTCCAATCTAGTTGCCAATGGACAAGCATTTTATCTTGATCCAACCGAAGCTGACCATTTATTTATTGACCCGTATAACTTATTGGCAAAATCGGATTTCTCAGTGGCGATCGCTTCTCTAGTTAAACGTCAACCCGATGGTATCTTGTTCGATTATCTGCGGTATCCCAGTCATAAAGGATTAGTTAACAATGTTAAAGACCTGTGGATCTATGGAGAAGCGGCGCGTAAATCACTTCTTAATTCTATGCCGAATGAAGGTAGTAAGCAGTTAATGGCGATGTATTTGGAGCAGGGGAAAATCACACCCGAAGTGATGCAAAAAATTCAAAAACAAAATTCAGGTATTTCTCAAACTCAATCTAAAAATCCTGAATTTGCAGCTAAAGTCGGTGAACAGTTGCTATGGCAATTAGCTGTAAATCATGCCCGTCAAGGTGTGCTTAATTTTGTGAATGAAGCGATCGCCATTGTGAATAATTCTGGCAATAATTTAAGTAATCAAAACCTCGACTCAAAAATGACTATTGGGACTGTCTTTTCCCCAACTGGTAATTTCCAAAAATCTGGGGCTTACGATCAACGGATGCAGCCTTGGGAGAGGTTTCCTTTGACTCTGGAACGGCATCCCATGACCTACCCTATCTGTAATGATGGTAAATGTGTAGCCAATGAAGTGATGAATGTGATCAAAGCCTCAAAAGCTAATAAGGTTTGTCCAGTTTTAGCAGGAACTTGGGGGCAATCTTGGCGGGGACATCCCAGCTTGGAAATTCAGATGCAGGCAATTAAGGCAGTAGCTCCACAAATTTCCTGTGTTAGTCACTTTATGTATGGATGGGTAGAGCCCGACTCCGAACAAGAGCGTAAAGCTGGACTATAGTTAGGATTGAACTGGAAAATATTGCAAATACCAAATATAAATATGTGGTCAGTCATCATTCCTACTTATAACCGCTTACCCATTCTCCAGAAATGTCTAATGGCCATGGAGCAGCAGGATTGTAATTTAGATTACGAAATTTTGGTCATAGATGATGGTTCCACTGATAATACGATCGCTTGGATTAGAGAAAATCATCTTCCCCATGTCAGACTTTTGCAACAGGATCACCAAGGAGCTGCCGCCGCCCGAAATCTAGGAATTGAGAAGGCTTTAGGTGAAATAGTTGTATTTATAGATAGTGATTTAGTTGTGAATCCAGAATTTTTATCTGCTCATGCCGCCAGTTTACAAAATCAAGAGCAAGCTTTTACCTACGGCTTAGTAATTAATACGGCAAATTTTGAGGAGCCAAATAAAACTAAATTTAAGCTTACAGATATATCTAATGCGTTTTTTGCAACGGGGAATGTAGCGATCGCCCGCCATTGGCTGATACAAGCAGGAATGTTTGATCTACAGTTTAAGCAGTACGGCTGGGAAGATCTAGAACTGGGCGTAAGACTCAAAAACTTAGGGTTAAAACTAATTAAATGTCCAAAGGCAATCGGCTATCACTGGCATCCTGCTTTTAAGCTAGAGCAACTACCCCATTTAATTGATCAAGAACAACAGCGAGGCAGAATGGGAGTTATTTTCTACAAAAAGCATCCCACGTGGGAAGTAAAAATGATGATTCAGATGACTTGGATTCACCGTTTACTATGGGGAGCTTTAAGTTTGGGCGGGTTAGTCAATGAGCGATCGCTCCAACCCCTACTAAGTTGGCTAATCAATCAAGGAAACCCGCAACTGGCATTGGAAATAGCCCGCATATTCCTGAATTGGTATAACGTGCAAAGCGTCTATGCTGCCTATAATCAAAACCTTGAGGCAAGACGCTAAGAATTAATTATTTATCCTTGGCGAGCTTTAAATTTAGGATTGCTCTTGCAAATAACATAAACCTTGCCACGGCGACGGACAATTTTACAGTCTTTATGGCGAGTTTTAGCTGACTTCAGAGAACTGAGAACTTTCATGGCTTTAGAAGTTTAATTTCAAGTTAGTATACAAACGGTTAATTAGCTTATCACAGTCACTACATTGAAAACAACCAGCAAGTTAAAGCGATCGCCAAAGCATCACTGGCATCATCGGGCTTAATCGGCTTAGTTAGATTTAACTCCCGCATTACCGCCACTTGGACTTCAGATTTATCTGCTCCACCATAGCCCGTCAAAGATTGTTTAATTTGGGGCGGTGAAAATTCCATAGGAATAATATTATTTTCTGCCAAAGTCATTAAGATTACCCCCCTTGCCTGCGCCACACTGATTAAGTTACCCATGCGATAAAAAAATAACTTCTCCATGCCCACAATATCTGGCTGCCATTGGGTACAGAGAGTATGCATATCTTCGTGAATGGTTTTGAGGCGATCGCCCATTGGTGTATTTTTGGGTGTTTGAATTACTCCATACTCTAGCAAGGTAGGAGTTCTATCTTTATCCACATCAACTAGCCCAAATCCTAAAATGGCTATACCTGGATCTAGACCTAGAATTCGCATGAAATAATCAAAATTTTATAATTCCTTAAAACTAAGTTATTGTAACTTCTGAATTTGCTCTGGGGTTAGTCCTGTATATTGAGAGATTAAATTTATAGATAATCCTGAATTGATCATATTTATAGCAATTTGTTTAATTTGATTAGTAGCTTTTACTTCACCAATTGCCAAACCTTCTTCTAAGCCTCTAGCTTTACCTTCTTCTAAACCTTCTCGAAGGATTTCTTGATAAGTTACAGATTCTTTCATAAGTTCACTCCTTAGTAGTCTTTGAATGATTTCTTTGTTTAATGCTAACCCAGAAATGATGTAAGTAGCAGCAGCAACATTACTTTGAACTCTCTTATCAGTTCTCTTATCAGTGATCGTTTCAATTTGTTTAGCAACTTACCTTAAAGCCTCCTCTGGGTTGTTAGTTTGGGAAGGGTAGCAAATGGTAAAAGTTCTGCATATTTTTGAAAAATTTCTGTGGGCTGCTCGTCTGATTACATTCAATTTATGGTTTAGCTGTTCAGAATTAAAGCTGGTTTGATATGCAAATGGTGAATTTGTGGGCTTTAAGTAAATCACAACTTGATGAATTTTAAGTTCAGGAAATTTATGATACTCCCTTCCCACCGTAGAAATATACACAGTTTAAATGGGGTTAAGGGGCAAAGCCCCTTCGTGGGGGCGCAGCCCACACACCCCCAAAAGACTAATCTTTGACTGGGAAGGGAGTTTCATCGTTATAGGGGTAAAAGGATTTACACCGATCTGGTCTACCATCGGCATTGGAAGGCTATAATGACATTAATCCTCTGTGATGTTCGTGACTACCAAAAATGTTCTTTGATCTATAAGCGTTTTTAAGGAAGCATCCTCAAGTTAGTGGCAGTAAACCAGACTTGTATCTGGAAACTTTAAGTTAACTAAATGCCCAGCTTCCACCTTGGT